>CALHCB010000192.1 GCA_937930695.1 uncultured Acidimicrobiales bacterium
GACCTCATCGCTTGCCCATCGTGTGGCCGAGCCGAGATCGACGTTTACAAGGTTGCCGATGACGCCGTTGCCGCTTTTGATGGCAAGGAGATCCCGCTTCAGGTCGCCGTGATGGGCTGCGTTGTGAACGGTCCCGGCGAAGCCCGAGACGCCGATCTCGGCATTGCGGCTGGCAACAAGCGAGGCCATCTGTTCGTCCGCGGGCAGAACGTCGCCGTCGTGCCAGAAGACGAGATGGTCCCAACGCTGGTCGAATGGGCCGAGTTCATCATGGAGGAGGGCATTGAGGCGGCGATGGAGAAGGCCAAGGCCTCAGCGCCGGCTGCTCGACGAGCGGCCGAAGAGGATCGTCAGCGAAACCTCAATGAGCGAGGTGACGATGCGAACGAGTCTGAACACATCGTTGAGCTCATCCGTCGCGATCGCGACTGATGAAGTCGGGCTCAGGACTCGACGATGAGTCCGAGCTCGTACAGATCAGCAGTCGCCCGTTTTTGCACGTCGGTCACAAGTGGGACAGCACATCGCCTGTCTGCGTCGTCCAGGACATCACTCGTGTCCCATGTTGAAACAAAGCGTGCATCGGTGAGGTCGCCGCGAATGAGTTGTGCCCGACCGCTGTCGGCCAAAAGAAGAGCGGCCGTCTCCGCCACGACGTAGTCGTAGACCCGCGCTTCGATGATGCTCAGATCGAGGTTGGTGTCCTTCGACGCCACTTCTCGCAATGTCGACCCGGGGCTGACGAAGTCGATTTCAGACTCGTCGTTGGGTAGGAACCCAGACCCTCGCAGCCAACTGAGGAGATGAATCTGATCGATCCGTTCGGCCAGCCAGATGGATCCGTCGTGAAGATAGAACGAGCCGCCGACCGGCCCTTCGATGGAGAAGCACCCCGTGAAGGAAAGTTCGGCAAGGCCTCGAAGGTGGCGGCGCACGTCGCCCGACCTCAATGCTCGGTCAGCGATTGCCCCTCGCAAGGCGGACGAATCGTCCCCTCGTCTCCCTCTCGTTCCATTCATGCATCTTCATGTCGGCTGCTGCTTCGAGGTGATAAGAGGTGCTTGCGGAAGCAGCTGGAAAACTACGAAAGGTCATCTTTGGGCTCGGGGGGCGGATCGAGCAAGTCGGCGTCTGCGAGCGCCTTGCCCTGGGTCGAGTCGATCTTGTCTTGGATGGCCGAGAATGCGTCGGAGGAGTCGATCTCGTCCTGAATCATGTCGATGCGTTCGTCAGGGGACGCATGGAGTTCGCGCTCCTTGCGGGAGAGGTCTGCGTCCAGCTGTCCCTCGAGGTTGTTGACGGACTTCTTCACTTCAGCTGCTTCCTTTTTGAACCAGCCGGTGATCGAATCGAGCAAACCCATGGGTCCATCGTAGATCCATCCGAGTTGCTGCTGGCGAGCGACCGATGAATGGCCGGCCAAACGATGGTCGCCAGGACGTGTCTCGCAACGTGCGTGCCCGCCAACCGCGGATGTACGGTGTCCACGATGTTGTCGGACAGGTCTCTCGGGTGGCTTCGCTACCTCGATCGCAAAGCCCATACGCCCGACAACTGGGACAAGGGCGGCCAACCTCACTCCCATTGGGACAACCGGTCGGATCCGCCGATGGCCAGCTGGCATCGATTCGATCTTGTCGATTCTTCCTATGCGCTCGGGCTCATGGCCCACCGCACCCCGGCGTGGACAGAACGCTACGTGGCGATTCTTGATCAGCTCATCGAGCGGCACACCAGTTGGTGGTCGGCGGCCGATTGGCTGACTCAGTTCGGAAACGATCCAAGTCGAGCGGAGTATCCGGAGGAATACCGAGGCCTCATCCCGCCCGAGCTGTGGGGCAACTACGACGCTCCGGGTTGGACGGCCAACGGCATCGAGCCGTGGGGGTCACAGCCCGACCCGGTCGGAGCCGACGGGATGCTCTTCTACAAGGGGTTTCTCTTGGTGCTTTTGGGAATTCGGTCGATGATCGATCCCGACGACCGGTGGAACGAGCCGTTCGACATGATCCGCGACGGGGACAACACGTTCTCGTGGACGCATTCCTCAATAGCGGAACATCTGTGCAAGCAGTGGCTGGCAGCCCCGATCGGCTGTCATTGAGAAAACACGAAGATCTGGCCGTTTTGACTGGCTGGAGCAGGTCTCGGTCTGAGACTTCACGACAATCGACACGGCACGGACTTTCATCGCCAGGCGTTTGAGCCTTGGTGGGAATATGCGCGCAAGCACTATCTGGATCTCGCGGGAGACGGTCCGCCCGAGATGACGACGCTTTATTACGACCCAACGGTCGACGTACACCACAGGCTCCCCGTCAATCTGGCGTTGACCACATCGTTCTACGCCGCTCCTCAGCAACCAGACGATGCTCGCAGGCTCTTTGAGGCGGGCTGTGCGGCGCTCGGCATTTCGGATTCGATGGCGCTGCCCGTCCGAGCAAGCCGGAACTACGGTTCGTCTCTGATCCTGGCTCGCGAGTGGGGGATGGACGACCTCGCCGACCTGCTGGTCAAGGCAATCGAGGCATCCTATGAACCGACGTGGGACCACGACAGCAATGAGTTCACGTGGGGGATGGGTCTGGATGAACAGCACCCGCGCGGGCAGTACAACGCGTTCCTCGCAGCCGCCGAAGCATCCGGTCCAGGCCGCTGGGAACAGCTCTCGGCTGCGCCGCTTGCGTCATGCCCGCAGATCGTTGACGTCGACTTCCCCACCATGGCCCTGAGCCGGGCTGAGTGGGTCGGCGATGCGTTGCACCTGTCGTTGGCGCCACAGCACGAGGATCCGAAAAAGTGGACCTCATTTCGTATCGCGGGAGCAGAGCCGAGGCTCTGGTTCCTGGAAGGTCTCGAGGGCGCGACGATGGACACCCAGGGCAGCTCGGTCATCGTGCGGGTGCCGCTCGTGAAGGCGGACCTCGTCTTCATGCCCGGCATCTACTGAGCCGCCGATCGCTCAGGACTTTGCCCCGCTAGGCTGTTTGTGCCTCCGGGCATCGCCGCACGGCGTGGGTTTTGGCCCACGCTGTTTCGCTTTTCGGCGAGACGTTTGCCTCCGAAGTTCATCTCTAGGTCACTGCGACGGTTCACCATGTCTGTCACCGACACCATCATCGAGTTGCTAGAACCTGTCTTTGGGACAGTCGAGGTCGAGCTCGTCGACGTTGAGTACGTCGGCGGCGTCCTGCGAGTCACGATCGACCAAGACGGTGGGATTCCAACCGACACGCTTGCGCAGGTGAACCGGCTGATCTCGCCGATCCTCGACCAGCATGATCCGATTCCCGGGCGCTACACGCTCGAGGTCTCGAGCCCCGGTGTCGAGCGGCGTCTCAATTCTGAAGCTCACTATCGCCGGGCAATTGGCGAAAATGTGATCGTCAAGCTCTTTCCCGGCCACCTTCACCGCCGATACAGGGGAGAACTCGTCGAGGTCTCTGACGATGGGCTCGTCGTGACGGTTGATGCGGTGGAGATCGATGGCATCGATCTTCCGGAGATCGAGCGTTATGAGATCTCCGTGTCTGACGTGGCAAAGGCGCGTACTGTGTTCGACTGGGGACCAGGTCCCAAGCCAGGCAAGCAGAAGAAGGCGCAGTCCAAGACTCCAAAGTCCAAGCAAGCCCAATCCAAGACACCGAAGTCGAAATAAAGCAACCACAACAAAACATGATGGTGAGCAGCGCTCACCATCCTCGAGATCACAACTTCAGCAAGGAATTCACGATGGCAAACGAGATGACGGACGCCCTCGCCGCATTGGCAGAGAGCCGAGACATTCCGGTCGAGAAGCTTTACGGCATTCTCGCAAATGCGCTCGAGTCGGCGTACAAGCGTGACCCCGACTCCTATGAGTACGCGTGGGTCACCATTGATCCTTCAACGTTCGAGATCCGGGTATGGGCTCAGGAGCTCGACGAGGACGGCGAACCGGTCGGCCCGGAGATGGACGTCACCCCCGAGAACTTCGGTCGAATCGCTGCACAGACCACCAAGCAGGTCTTGATGCAGGGCATTCGGGAAGAAGAACGGGAGATGAAATACGAGCACTACGCCGGCAAAGAGGGCGAAATCGTTACCGGCATCGTGCAGCAGACCGACTCGCGCTACACGCTCATCGATCTCGGCCGTGTCGAAGCCTTGCTTCCTCAGGCCGAGCAGGTGTCTGTTGGGCCGCGACCCGAATCAGGTATTCGTCTGAAGGCGTACATCGTCGAGGTTCGCAAAACGGTGAAGGGTCCCCAGATCGTTGTCAGCCGGACCCACCCCGGTTTGGTCAAGCGCCTGTTTGAGCTCGAGGTTCCCGAGATCGCCGACGGAATCGTCGAGCTCAAGGCCTGCGCCCGCGAGCCCGGGCACCGCACCAAGATCGCCGTGCACTCCAATGATCAGAACGTCGATCCTGTCGGCGCATGCGTTGGTGCCAGGGGTTCCCGTGTGCGAATGGTCGTCAACGAACTGAATGGTGAGAAGGTCGACATCATTCCGTACAGCGACGATTCCTATGACTTTGTGGCCAAGGCACTTTCGCCGGCCAAGGTCAAAGAAGTCCGCATTGATGAATCGACGGGAACCGCGACGGTCATCGTCCCGGACTTCCAGCTGTCGCTTGCCATCGGCAAAGAAGGTCAGAACGCACGTTTGGCACACCGGTTGACCGGTTGGCGCATCGACATCAAGAGCGAGACGCAGATCGAAGAAGAAGCACTCGGACTCGAGACCTATGAAGGTGAAGAATGGGCCGAGGGCGAATGGATCGTCAACGAAGAAACCGGCGACCAAATGTGGCAGCCGGCGGATGGTTCTGAGGCAATGACCCTCGAGCAGTGGGAAGCTGCATCCTCAGAGGAGGCCGAGGAAGACGCGGCCCCAGATGAGGCTGACAACGACGACGAGAGTGCTGAGGCGGCCGCTGACGGCGACGCTGAGGTAGCGGACTCCGACGCCACCTCTGAGGAGGCAGTCGACACCGATGAGGCAAGCGACTCTGATGAGCCAGGCGACTCGGTAGCCGAAGACGATTCTGCATCCGAGAACGCCACAGCTGAGGTGGATGACGATTCTGCATCCGAGGATGTCGAGTCGGACAGCAGTGAGTCCGAAGAAGACTGAACCATCCCGGACCTGCGTCGGTTGTCGTCGGAAACGACCGCAATCGGCGCTGGTTCGTTTTGTGGCCGGCACCGACGCGCAATTGGTCCAGAGCCGCGTTGCACCGGGGCGAGGGGCCTGGGTCTGCGCCGATCAAGTCGACTCGTGCGTGGCAACTGCTCATCAGCAGCGAGCGTTCTCGCGAGCGCTACGAGCCAAGATTGCTCCGCCCGTTTGAGCCAGTCCTCAATTCAACGTGGTCTCGTCGTCGGTGCCCGCTAGGCTCGCTCCTTCGAGCGTTGTGCCGTCGCGCACGCTGTCGTTATCCCTCGAGGGTGAGAATTACACGTGGCATCCAAAGTCCGGGTTTATGAACTTGCACGAGAGCTAGGTCTCTCCAACGCCGAGATCATCGACCTTTGTGACGCGCTCGGGATCGGGGTGAAGAGCCACTCGTCCAGCATCGTCGAACCTCAGGCCGACCGCCTCCGCCGTAAGGCCGAGCGCGAAGGTCTGATCCGAGAGCCCGAGCCCGAGCCAGTTGCAGCTGCTCCTGAGCCCGAGCCGGTTGTTGAGGCTGCTCCA
>CALHCB010000193.1 GCA_937930695.1 uncultured Acidimicrobiales bacterium
TCGGCCACGCCGGAGCGACATGGCTCCATTGGGGAGCATCGGCTTCAAACACCGTCGGCGGTGGAATCAGCGGAACGACAAAACTCTTCGGCATCGTGCCGCCTACAGATGACGCAAGACAGCACATGGCGGATGGGAACCAGCTGATTGCCACCACAGTTCTTGGCCACTACTTCGAATTCCTCAGCCAGTTCGAAGGCGGCGAGGTGACCGACGAGAAGGTCGCCGATTTCTTGAACACGTTCAAGCCTGGGGAGGGCGATCTGCAGATCGCCTTCGCCCATCAGCTCGCATCGATGCTCGAAGACGATCCAGACCTCCGTCAACATCTCCAACTCGAGTCCAATATTGGCGTCGCGACACATGAGCAAGCAGTTGTCGACAACCACCTGAACTTCAACAACATCGAGATGACTGCCCAAGTTGGCGCTCACGTTCTCAGTGCACTCTTGGCTCACCCTCCCTTCTCCTCCAGCAAGAGTTCAGCCGAGATGTTCACGGCTGAGGGCACGCTAGATCTGCACCAGGACGATGGGGACGTTGTTTCCTTCGAACTCGATTACCCAGTTCCTGAAGGTCCAACGAAGAACAACCTCGTCGCAAATCTGGATCCAACCGACGAATCGAATCCGTCGACGTTCGGACTCGACCAGATCGATCTGGGAGGACTCGGGCATGTGGAAGAACAGTCCCGCATCCAGGAGCTCACGCAGCTCTCGGCGGACTACGACGACTGGATAGCTGATCGCCCGACGATCGAAGCGGAAGACTGGACTGACTACTCCGACCGCATGCCTCAGATCATCGACCTCATGCAGAAGCACCACGTCAACCCACAAGTCTTTGTTGCCGTTGACGTCATTCTCGACGCGTCGGACTAGCCACAAAGTTGCCCCGCATGGTCCTCGTGAACGAAGGATTCGACCTCAACCGATCTGGTTGAGATCAATGGGCGAGTTGCACGATGGACGAGCGCCCACGGTCGACGAGGACCGCACGTCCCTTCGGTGCATCTCGCATGTCCGGAACAACGACCCGACATATCTCGCCGTCCCGTGTCGTTGGTTGCAACATCACGACGAAGCCGTCAAGGAGTAGTGAGGAGAGCCAACTCTCGTAGCCACGAGCGCTCGCTGAGCGTCCTGCTACAACGAGAGGACGTCCTTCAGCCCGTGCTGCTGCAACGAGCGCAGTCCCCTCGGCCTTTGCCACCTCATCGGCATCGTCGATGAGCATTGGTTCAGGCAGCCCTCGCATCGTCCCGGGCTGTGTTGCTTGCTTGATTCGATTCAATGTGGTTGTTCGGCCGGTTCCCGGCTCGCCGAGAATGACCACTGCTCGACCAAGGCCGACATCGATCTCAACCACCTCGAGTTCGTCGCTCAGGCCAATGGGCACGATCATGCGGTCCCCTTCGACTGAGCTTGGCGGCAGGTCCGAAACCGAGACCTCGGTGGACAAGACTCGGACACGTGACGGCACTCCACGAATCGGCATTGTTGTACGCAGTCGATCCCATTGCGGAACGGTCACCTCTCCTCGCACTCCGCAAAGTTCGGTCACTGGGTCCACGAAATGACCTGCAGCCGCGAACGGCGTTCGTGGCGAGACACCGAGCGCCAAGAGCGTGTTCGGGTCAGCAACTGAATGCACGACCCGACATCCAAGCCGACTACGTACTCGCCCAGGGACGTCGCGATCGCACCCACCCGTCACCACGAGTGCGACACCTGTCGAAAGCGCCTCGCGGACCAGCCGCTCGAGTCCGAGTCGCGTCCCCTTCGTCGGCTCCGAATCAAACACGTCTGAGAGACGAGACCATCCATGAATCACGATCGCGAGAGACGATGCGTTCGGGCCACTCGCCTCGTTCATCAGGAGACGAAGCGACATCGCCATACGTTCAGGTTCGCGGATCGACACCACGTCGCCGACCGCGCACAGTTCGCGAAGTTCTTCGAGCGACCCATGCCCATCCAACACATACACGGCGCGGCCTTGCGTGACGAGTCCCGCAACCGCCGTTTTCACGGTCGTGTCGAGTTCCACCCGGTCAGATCCGATCACCAACAGTCCAGTTCGAGCAGCCTCCCATCCGAACGCAACCTGATCACGTCGATCGGGATCGTCCAACAGACCAAGAGGGATCACCTCTGCGTCGAGCGTTCTCGCTACGTCAGCGAGACAAACATGCCGAAGAGGGTCCCGCCACGGTGCCCGGGCTCTTGTCGACGTGAGCGACGCCAACAACGCCGCGAGTTCCGACGCATTCTGAGACTGATTGCCCGTTTCCAATTCAGCTGAGGCCAGAAGTGTCGAATTCAACCTTTCGACGACTTCTTCATAGGTCGCCCGCAAACGAGGTTCTTCTTCCAGTAGCCGCGCATGAATCACGAACGGTTCGACACAACTCACATCGTTGACTCGGCCCGCAGAAACAATTCCAATTTGCGCCATCTCACACACATCACCACCTCGACGAATGATCGCTCGACCAGGAGTCCTTGGAAGCTCGGCAGCATCACCGCAGTCAATGAGATCCAAGCTGTCGCCCCGATCCTGAACTCGTAGACAGATTCGCAAGTTCGTATTGGCCCGAATTTGCCCGGTGACCACACCGGTCGGCCGCTGAGTTGCGAGCACCAAGTGCACACCCAACGACCGACCCCGACGAGCGACATCGACCAGGCCATCCAAGAAGTCCGGCAGTTCTTCGGCAAGTGCAGCGAACTCGTCCACCACGATGACCATCCGCGGAATGTCGACATCGCTCCCGAGCGGAACCTCACCAACATCGCTCACGCCGAGGTCTCGAAGCATCTGTTCTCGATCGTGAAGCTCCGCCCGAATGCTTCGGAGCGCCCGACTGGCTTCTCCTTGGTCGAGATCGGTGACAATCGCGGCGACGTGAGGCAACCCAGCAACGAGATCAAACGCTCCCCCGCCCTTGAAGTCAATCAACAACATCGACACAAGCTCGGGCGGTTGCATCACGGCCAGACCTGCCACCAACGTACGTAGGAGCTCTGATTTCCCCGAGCCCGTTGTTCCGGCAACCAACGCATGCGGCCCATCGCGCACCAGATCGAGCTCGACGACCCCGGAGGTCGAGCGACCGATGCGCGTCTTGAGCGAGCGGCGGTCCGCTCCCGCCCATTGTGACGCCACAGTGACGACATCAGATGTCCAGAGCTCGACCATCTCGACCCGATTCGGCAACCGGGCCCCGATGTCAGGATCAAGCGGGTCGATGAACGGTGACAATCCGCGAGCCCATGCCTCAGCCCGCTCCGACGAGACTCCCCATGCGTTGACGGTGATCTGCCCGTTCTCCCGCGTCGTGAGGAGCGCGAGGTTGTCCGGGGTTGCCACGACCTGCGCCTGGCACGCTGCAGGCACATCCATCTCAGCTCCGATCCAGAGCAACCGACACGAAGCGAGGCTTCCCGCAAACAAGTCGGCAAGACGTCCGGGACCATCTGGCTCAACACCATCGGCGAGCACCAGTTTCGAGCGCCCAAGGTTCGCGACTCCGCTCAAGACGCGGTCGACTTCATCGGATCCAACTGCGATTCCAGCCAAAGACGGCGACCACTTCAACCAGTCCCAGTCAGACAACCGATCTGCTGACGTCACAACGATGACACCCAGCGAACTCGGCCCGAGGCGACTGATCGTATCCAGCAGCAACCATCGGGAAAGCTCCAGCACAGGGGCCCGATCGCCCGTCAACGCGAGCCCTTCCGTCTCCTCCACGCCGACGGAAACGGGAACATCATCCAGGGTCACCGAATTGGGTACCTGCTTGCGAACATCCGGATCAGCCGCCTCAACGCGCGGGTGAATCGCGAGTGGTCCCTTCCCGAGCCAAAAGTCGAGTCGCGCCACGTCTCGTTCCTGCCACGGCTGTTCCCCCTTCGCCAACGCCGCATAGCGGTCAACTGGACCGAGCGTGGCCACTCGACGACGCGTGGCTTCAGCCAGGGACCATCCCGCAAGTTCGCAATCGAGCGACTCTCGAGCGTTCCGCAGTGCCACTTGTCGCCTCTTGAGGGCTCGACGACGATGAAGACGCTGTCCCAACGCTCGCCCGAACATGGCACATGCCGACACCACTGCGAGCACAGCGAAGAGCGGCGAGAACAGGTACGACACCACGGCACCAGCGAGGAGGGAAGACATCCCAGCCGCCCACGGGAGAGGAACCGCTGGCCGCGGCTCCTCCGGCACCTCTGCATCGACCACCAGAGCATCCACTGCGTCCGCAGGTCGGCGTGGCGACCGTTGCACGACAGCTCGGCCGTCGTTTCTCCGAGCACGGCTCCGAGTCCAGAAATCACTGCCGATCTCTACAAACGACGTGCAGTCAGGTGCGAACACAGCGCCGCGCGTTGGCGCGTACTCGCCAGTTCGGAGCCGAAACGCGAGTGGACCAGCTTCGGTCTGCAGCACGACTTCTGCGGCGTGGAGGTCGGCTGGAACTGTGTCACGAGATGGAAACTCCATCACATAACAGTAATTAACTGTAGTTAAAGAGAAAAATAGTTAGGTAAGAGTGCTCACGAGCCTCGAGATGGCCTCGTCAAGCACCGGTCGCGTCGTCGCCAAGTTCACGCGGCCGAAACCAACACCGCGCGGGCCGAAATCTGGGCCGGAGGACATCGCCAGCCGCCCCTTCTCGAGCATCAGACCGGCCGGATCGTCGCCGCCACCTGCAGATCGGAAATCAAGCCAGGCCAAGTACGTCGCCTCGGGAATCTGCCAGGCAACGTTCGGAAGCTCTGACGCAAGTCGGTCCGCCAAGTAGTCGCGCTGCTCAGTGAGGTAGCGGAGCGTTTCTTCCAGCCAGCCAGAGCCCTGTTGCCACGCCGTGATCGTTGCAATAGCTCCAGGGGTACTCACCGCTCCCCGGAAGTGATTTGGCAGTTGCTGGAGGGAGTCGAACACTTCGTCGCTGTCAACCGAAGCCAACGCGCAGCGCAACCCGGCCAAGTTGAACGACTTACTCGCTGCCGACATCGTGACGCATCGATTCGGAGCCACCTGGGCGAACGGGAGGTGTGTCGCTCCGGGGTGAATCAGGTCCGCCCAAACCTCATCACTGATCACCAGGAGGTCATGCTCCTCCGCCACTTGTGCAACGCCGTCCAATTCAGCTCGGTTGAAAACTCGCCCGGTGGGATTGTGCGGATTGCACATCAAGATGACGCGGGTATCGCTCTCAATCACTGACCCCAGGACGTCGGGATCGAGACGCCATCCATCAGGGTCGAGGGGACAATCGATCATTCGGCGACCTGATGACTCGAGCGCCTTGATGAACGGCGGATAGATCGGGGTCAACAGAACGACGCTGTCACCCGGCTTGGTGTTCATCCACAGAACAATGTCAATGCCATGCAGCACATCGCAGAAGGGCACAATTCGTTCTGGGTCTGGCGACCACCCGTGTTGTCGAGTTTGCCAGTCCACAAACGCATCAGCGAGCAAAGGCCCCACCGGCTCGGGATAACCGAAGTCGCCGCGGTCAAGCAGATCCTGAAGCGCGGACGAAACGCATGGTGCCGGCGGCAAGTCCATATCGGCGACCCAAACGGGCAGCACGTCGCTCGGATGTCGATTCCACTTCGCCCCCTTGAGCGATCGCAACCGATGGAGATCTTGTTCTAGCGCCATTCTTGGCCTCCACCCCAGACGTTCAACTTCTCACCTGTCACGTAGGAGGCCTTCTCGGACAAGAAGAAGCGCACCGCGTTTGCGATGTCCTCAGGGGTGCAGACTCGACCCCAAGGCATCGAGTCGTCGAGTGTTCGAATGTCGTCAATGCCCGCCGCTCCCTTCACCAGTCGCCGACCCATCTCGGTGTCGACCAAACCGGGCGCCACGACATTCACATGGATTCCGTTCGAACGTTCTTCTTTGGCCAGGGAGTACGCAAGAGCTTCGCCAGCTGCCTTCCCCATCGAGTAGGGAGCACCGTTCGCTGCATAGCCCAACGTTGCGACCGACGATACGACGACGACATCAGCCCGGTCGTGTTTGCGCATGTGTGGAATTGCGACAGAACAGAGGTGATGGGGACCCATCGCGTGCGTCGCCATCACGCGCTGCAATTCGTCCGCCTCGGTCTCAGCGACAGATCGTCCACGCGAGGCAATACCACCGTTCGAGACCAGAGCGTGAAGCTCACCGAATTCGGCCAGCACCTCCGCCACAACACGCTCGTTGTCTTCTTGACGGCTGACATCGCCTTGAAGCGCAATGGCTCGTTGCCCAAGCTTGTGGATTTCATCGACGGTTTCTTCCGCTGCCTCGGCACCCTTTCGGTACGTCAGGGCGACGTCGAAACCGTCTTCCGCCAGACCTAGTGAGATTCCTCGGCCGATTCCTCGACCACCTCCGGTAATCAACGCAACGCGACTCATAGAAAATTCTCCCGGACTTGCGACGAATGCTTCGCCGCATCCTCTCGCAACTTGTCCGGGGCCGCCACAACGGCGGAAGTTCTCAGCGACCGCTGCTGGCCTTTTCCTGTTCATCAGCCAGTTCGAGCCACGTTTCTTCCAACGTTGCCAACTCGCCTTCGACGTCGGCCAGTTCGATACCGAGGCGAGAGAGCTTCTCGTGGTCGACACCGGCAGCCTCCAGGTCGGCATGCAAGCCTTCGCGCTTCTTCTCCAAACGAGCAATGGACTTCTCAGCCGCTCGCATCATGTGGCCGATCGTGCTCGACGAACGCGAACCTGATTTCGGCTTGGCTGACTTTGCACCGCCGCCGGGCGTTGTTGCCCGCTTCGTCGCGTTCGACCCTGGCTGGGACGCTGATGCGCGACGGTGTTCATCCCACGCGTTGAAACCCCCGGGCCAACGAGTGGCCAGGCCTTCGCCGTCAATGACGAGTGCGTCTGCGACCACACGTTCGAGGAATGCTCGATCGTGACTAACCACAATCACCGCGCCGGGCCAGTCTTCGAGGAAATCTTCGAGTGCTCGCAGCGTCTCGAGATCGAGATCGTTCGTCGGCTCGTCCAACAACAGCACATTCGGTTTCGAGGCGAGGACGGTGAGCAACTCCAAGCGTCGACGCTCTCCGCCGGAGAGAGTGCTGAGCGGCGCCCACTGCGCATCAGCATCAAACCAGAAAGATGACAGCAACCTCGCGTCAGTCCAATCAGGCTTGCGGTCTGGGCCGGCAATGATGTCGCGCGCTCGAGCATTCGGATCAAGTTCGACTCCCAGCTGCCGGTAGTAGCCGAGCTCGACGGTGCTCCCCCAGGTCACTGTTCCGGAAGCGGGTTCCCGAAGTCGGGCAATGATGTCGAGCAGCGTCGACTTGCCTGCGCCATTTGGCCCGACGATCCCGAGACGCTCACGAGGGTCAAGCTTGAGTTCGAGTCCGTCAAATAGCTGTCGCCCGTCTGGCGTTGAGGCCGAGATGCCATCGAGTTCAACGACAACATCACCCAGGCGCGGCGTCGGAAACTCGAGATGCAATTCACTCGGCCGTGCGGGACCCTCAGGTTTTGCACCGATGAGCTTCTTCGCTGCCTCAACACGATATTTGGGCTTGGAGGTTCGGGCTTTGGCTCCGCGGCGAAGCCATGCCAACTCGGATTTCGCCAGGTTCCTACGAATGGCCTCGGCATCCGCAGCTGCTCCCTCGCGTTCCGCCCGATTTTCCAGGAAATCGTCGTAGCCGCCCTCGTGCACATAGGCGGATCCGCGATCGAGTTCCAGCATTCTGTTCGTCAGTCGATCGAGCACGTGCCGATCATGGGTGACAAGGATGAGCCCGCCCCGATGGGCCGTCAGACGCTGCTCGAGCCACTCGATTCCGTCGAGGTCGAGGTGGTTCGTCGGTTCGTCGAGAATAAGAAGGTCACTCGGTGCGACCAGGGCGCGGGCCAGCGCCACTCGCTTGGTTTCACCGCCGGACAGGCCGACGGTGGACCGATCGAGGTGCTCACCCATCCCGAGCCGAGTCAACACCGACTCTGCTTCCCACTCTTCTGCGGCGACAGCGGAAACTGTCTCCCGCACCGTGCCAGCGGGAAGGTCGTCGGTCTGATCCAACATCGAAAGCTGGACGCCACTCCCGAAGACCACGGAGCCATCCTCAGCCTCCTGTCGACCAGCCAGCACCCGAAGCAATGTGGACTTTCCTGTCCCATTGATCCCGACGACGCCGAGCCTGTCTCCGGTGGAGACAGTGAGCGAAATATCCGAAAAGAGCGGTCGGTCAGGCCGGTGCATCGAGACGGCAGAGACGTCAACCAAGATCATGCGGAATCACCCTTCCACGAGCAGAACGGATGAGCAGACGACAGGAGCACCATCCGAGCGTAGGGAACGTCTGGTTCGGCGACGCAGATGAGACACTGATCTTGTGGCCGACCCGAATTCATCGACCAGCAGACCAAGGCTTCTTGACGACCTCGTCGCCAAGCCACCGGGACCTGGCGTACGTACCATCGGCCGAATCGTGCCAGGTGTTCGACGAGTGTCGGCACAGATCCCTCCGTACACAGCTTGGTGGAACGAACAGAATCATCGGGTCGTTGATCAACTCCTATCCAACGCGGGCGGACCCTCGGTCGAGCGGGTTTTGGTTTCGATTGGCGACTCGAGCGCCCTCGGAATCGGAGCGCAATCTCCGGCACAGAGCTACATCGGCCAGATCGGCGATCGACTGACCGAGCACACCGAGACCGTGTGGAGCACGATCAACCTCTCGATGTCAGGAGCCCGGGTCCGAGATGGGCTCGATCGACAGCTCCCGATGCTCGGTCGCCTCATGGAGGCTGGTCTGCAACCTGACCTCGTCATCTGTTGCCTGGGCTCCAACGACGTTTTCTGGAAGTCGGGCCAACGCCGGGAGTCCGCCACAAAGCGGAATGCCCTTCTCCGATCAGAGCTTTCCGAACTCGTGAATGGACTTCCACCAACAGCGGTCGTGGGCGAGACTGCCGGTGCATCTGAACGGGCCAGACTCGCCAATGACGCAATCCGGAATCAAGCCAAGACGAGCGGTCTTCCTTCACTCAATCCGTGGCGGGAAGAGGGCCTGAGTCCTCGGGAACGAATTTCTGAGGACCGCTTTCATCTCAACGAGCGAGGCTACGCGTTGATGGCCAGAGCCTTCATGCGAACCGTTACTCACATGGTGTGAAGATCGGCGCAATCAGAACGTCACCCATCCCCGCTGGAAGCGGGACGGTCACTACCATCGCATCGTGTCCGGAATTCTCAGCGACCTCGACATGGGCGAGCCCCAGCGACGCCGGCCCGAGTGGCCAAAACAACAAGCAACGAAGGGGCTTGTCGTTCGACACCGAACCACTGGCTACGTCGGGAAGATTCGACGCTTCACTCCGACCTGGGTCGTGCTCCTTGATCAAGACGGCCGGGAACAGACACTGCGCGTCGAACGCGGCGCCTTCTCTGTGGGCGGCAAACCAGTCACGCTGGTCGCTCCCCCGCGTGAAGTGAACGAGACCTCGACTATCACAGCATCTGGCTCGATCGCGCTGCCAAAGGAACCGGCTCGGGTCGCCCGCGCCAGCCGAATTCTTGTCGAGGGCCTCCATGACGCCGAACTCGTTGAGAAGGTATGGGGCGACGATCTTCGCATCGAAGGTGTCGTGGTTGAGCCGCTTCATGGAGCTGACGATCTCTCTGCGGTCGTGCGCGGATTCAGCCCGAAACCAGGGCGACGACTCGGCGTCTTGCTCGATCACCTCGTCGATCACTCCAAAGAGAGCAGGATCGCCGCTTCGATCGACCATCCAGACGTGCTGATCACCGGACACCCGTATGTCGACGTTTGGCAGGCGGTTCGGCCACGTGTGTTGGGCATCGAACGCTGGCCAGAGATCCCCAAGGGCCAGGACTGGAAAACCGGCATCTGCCGCTCGTTCAATTTCCACGGGGAACCGGGAGCACTTTGGAAGAAGATCCTCGCCCAGGTGACCGACTACAAGGACTTAGAACCAGGCCTGGTGGGGGCGGTCGAGCAACTCATCGATTTCGTCACCGAACCGGCGCGGGTCTGAACCCTGCGACGCAATCCGCTCGAACGTGATGAGAGCGTCAGACCCGTCGAGCTGGTCGCTTGTGCGCAGTCGGTTGTGCGAACGCCCGGCTGACTTCGAGGGGCGTCAAGCCCGGCCGGGTGTCCACCGGTGGCGCACCGCGGCTCTGAAACCATGACTGTGGGTCGACTGATGCTGCCGAAACCGGTTGGTTGAACAGGTAGCCCTGCATGATCGAGATCCCCGAGGCACGAAGACTGTGCATCTGGTCCTCGTTCTCGACTCCCTCCGCAACGACTCGCAGATCGAGGGCCTTGGCCATGGTCACGACGGCGTCGATGATGGCCTTGTTCGGCTTGTCTGCGCTCATCTCTCCGATGAACGTCTTGTCGATCTTCAAGATCGAGACCATGTCCAGTTGCTTGACATAGCCAAGCGATGATTGGCCGGTCCCGAAGTCATCGATCGCAAGCCCGACTCCGAGCGCACCAATGGTCCGCAACGAGGACAAGCCTTCGAGGTGATCAACGATGACGTCTTCGATGATTTCAAGCACAAGCTGTTCGGGCGGAAGTCCCGACCAATCCAACACCTCAGCAACAAGCGAGGGGAAGTTTGCGTCCAGCAGCTGTTGTTCGGCGATGTTGACGCTCATCTTCACCTGCGACGCGTCAGGCGACAGGTGGTTCCACACCGCGGCTTGAGCACACGCTTCCCGCAAGACCAGCTCGCCGATGCGGCCCATCATTCCGGTTTCCTCTGCGACGCCCAGGAAGACACCAGGACCCAAGATTCCGCGTGTCGGGTGGTTCCATCGAATCAGAGCTTCGAACCCGTACAGGCGTTTCTGGTCAACGTTGACCAGCGGCTGGTAGTACACAATGAATTGATCCTCTTCGAGAGCCCGGACCAAATCGCGTTCGATGTCGAGACGGTCGATGACCTTCAGACGCTGCTCTTCATCGAAGACTGCGTAGCCACTTCTGGCCTTCTTGGCCTTGTACATCGCGGCATCAGCATCGCGAACGAGATCTTCGGGGCGCCGAAGATCATCTGGCCGAGCGATGGCGACACCAATGCTGGTCGAGATGACCTGGGCGCCTCCATAGAGGGAGACAGGTTCGGAGAAGTTGCGCAGGATCTGGTCTGCCACCGCGATGACTGACTGCTCGGTCATCAGATCTCGGCAAACGACAACAAACTCGTCGCCGCCGAAACGGGCGACGACATCGCTGCCGCGAACCGACGACTGCAATCGACTGGCCACGATCCGCAAGAGTTCATCGCCAGCTTCATGACCCATCGAGTCGTTGATGACTTTGAATCGGTCAAGGTCGAGAAAGAGGACGCCCAAGACGGTGTCGTCCTTCTGAGACGCCTGGTAGGCGATGTCGAGCTCGGTGAAGAGGGCCTTGCGGTTGTACAGACCAGTCAACGGGTCATGGCGAGCGTCGTGTTCAGCCCGAGCGATATCTGCCGACGCCCCACGCACCGTCCAGTTGTGCCAGAGCGAGCCCAGTGCCCCTCCGAGAGCACCGAACACTCCAGCTGACGCACCAATGATGAGGCCCGATCCGTCCAAACCAAGCGTCACGAAAACCACGACGATGAAAACCATCGTGGTCGCGAGTCCTGCTCCGAGAACAATCCCAGGTGAAGCCGCAAGGCGGTTGTCCTGCACATCTCTCTTAACGGCCTGATCCGCCCGCGATTTAGGAGACCGTCGATCGTTCTCCAAATATCTATCGATCGGTTGGGAAAGAATCCTTCGAGTTTTGAAGGTCCCCCTCATGCCGAGCTGCTCGGAGACCGATAGTCAAGGGATGGCAGGGGATAACACCTGGACTCCAGATCTAGCGACGAGCCGGCATGCTCAGCTTGCCGAGGCTTTTGAGATTTTCGCTCGCGGAATGGGACCCTTTATCGATAGTCGGATGGCCGACTACTTCCCCGGCGAAATCAGTTGGGCCGAAACGGCAGCGAACCGCATGGGCCGCCCGGCAGAACACGGAGCGACCGATCCGCTATTCCAGCTTCTGGTTCTTCGCCGCTTTTGGGGACCAGTCTTTGCCGATCACTTCGGCGACGATCTTCGTGGCCTCATCGGTCAAGTCATCGAAGCCCGAAACCTCTGGGCCCACTTCAATTTGCCAGACGACACCTCCTATCTTGACCGGATACTCCTCTCACTGGAACGGGTGCTTGCTCCGGTTGCGCCCGAGGACGTCTCGCTGCTGCGACCTATTCGGACTCGGATGAAGAATCCTGTCAACGGAGATGAGCGAGCAGAACCGACCGACCGGGTAGACACCAGCGGACTTGAAGCACAGCTGATCGACACCGAATCGGCGTTCGAAGAGTTGCAGGATCAATTCGCCGACGTCACCGACGAGCTCCAGCAGTCCCGTCGCGCCGCCGCCAACAAGCAGCTACGAATCGCATCGATCGAACGTCAACTCAACGAGGTGCACGGCCGGTCCGAAGTCCTCGAGAACTACCTGGATGCCGAACGATCAAGCCGGAACCGTCTCGAGTGGCTCTTCGTCGGCTTCATCACGGTCATGCTGATCCTCATGGTCATCATCTCACTCAATTGACCCTCACTGAAGTGGATCGATCGGTCCGCCCATAAGGGCAGCCATGCCTCAGATGAATCCGAGTCGACGGTCAGCTCGATCAATGGCGGCCAGCACCACATCGGTCCCATTCGGCGACATGATCACACCAAGGTGATCAAGCAGCGGGACGTCGTGGATTCGAACCAGCGGATCAGCGCCGCCGTCCAACGTCGATGCAAGCTCGTGGGCTGACCGAATTGTCTCGAGCAGGGCAGGCGTGACGGCGGGGCGATCAAGCCACCGGTCCCGCTCGAGTGCGCGCCGGTCAATCCGCAGGCGAACACCGGACTGACCGCCTTCGAGGTCATGCTCGGCTACCCGCCGTGCGTCGTCCTCAAGGCACCCGGACCCAGAAGCTCGTGCGACCCAGAACTCCCCGAGTTCTTCGCGGCTGGATATTGGCCGCAGAAGCCGCTCGGGAGCAACATGACGCACCGAAGGATCGATCGCCACGACACCGACTACTCGGTCGATCATGTTGGACGCAAACGTGAGTCCCACGTCGCTTCCCCAACCATGCCCGACAACGAGAACCTCATGGACACCGAAACGGTCGAGAAAACCTGCGATGTCTCGCCAATGGGGCCACTCTGGGTCTGTGTCATCAAGTTCGCTTGTCGACCACAGACCAAAGCTTGCCCCGCGCCCTCGCAAGTCCGGAGCTAGGACCGATCGCCCCTGAGCGACGAGGCGGCGCACGACGGGCGCCCAGACCATGGCGTTCGCATCGATGTCGTGCAACAGAAGAACGACGTCTCGAGCGTCTGGATCCGGAGGATCCCCAACGAGCCCACCAAGCGCTTGGGACCTTGCATCAGCAGACACCACGCGCATGAACGGTCGGTTCTCGGCAGGCTCCACTCGGTCACCCATTCGCACGCTCACCGGCTGGTCAGCATCATTCCTTCAGGCACGAACGTGACCGTAGTGGCACAAGTCCCCTAACTTCTGCACGCATGGAACTTCGACTCGATGGAAAAGTAGCGCTCGTCACAGGAGGGTCCCGCGGAATCGGAAAGGCAATCGCCACCGCGTTTGCCAATGCCGGCGCCAAAGTCATGATCGTCTCGCGCAAAGCCGAGACGCTCGAGGAGGCCGCTGCAGAAATCGGGAACGGCTGTCAATGGATCGCTGGCAACACGGGCGAGATCGAGACGGCCCAGGCAGCCGTCGCAGCCACGATGGAAGCATTCGGATCGGTCGACATTCTCGTGAACAATGCCGCGACCAACCCCTACGCCGGCCCCATGATCGATGTCGATCTGCCGCGCTGGGACAAGACAATTCTCGTGAACCTCACGGCACCGCTCTTCTGGACGCAGACCGCTTGGGAAGCGTCGATGAAGGACACAGGTGGCGTCGTCATCAACATCTCGTCAGTCGGCGGCCTGTCAACGAGTCCTGTGCTCGGCGTGTATGACCTCACCAAGTCCGCCCTCATCCACATGACAGAACAGCTCGGCGCAGAGCTCGGCCCCGGTGTCCGGGTCAACGCCATCTGCCCCGGACTGATCAAGACAGACTTTGCTCGACTGCTCTGGGAAGGCGAAAAAGGCAAGGAGGTCGCAGAGATGTACCCCCTGAAGCGCCTGGGCGAGGTCGAGGACATCGCTGGTGCCGCTCTGTACCTGGCAGCGGATACCGGGTCATGGATCACGGGCCAGCACATCGTGCTCGACGGTGGCGGCCTCGTCCGCTTCACCGCTGAGGAATAGCGCTCCCGTTCCCCGCCGGTCGGCCATCTCCGCCACACTGGAGTCGTGCCGACGACTCTGAAGGCCGGCCGGTTGGCCGGGATCCCCATCGAGATCAATGTGAGCGTCCTTGGCGTCGCGTTCTTTGTCGTCTGGACAATCGCGTTCCAGATCCTGCCCAGGGTCGAACCAGAAGCCGCTGTTGGCTTACGACTTTTGGCCGCCATCACGTGCGCGTTGCTCTTCTTCGTATCGATCTTGGGCCACGAGTTGGGCCACGCACTCGTGGCGCGCCGCCATGGCGTTCAAGCCACAGCCATCACACTCTGGCTACTCGGCGGAGTGGCGAAGCTGGTTCGCCAAGCCCCCAATCCGAAGGCGGAGTTTCAGATCGCGGCGGCCGGTCCGCTCGCGAGTGCACTCCTCGGTATCGGCTTCGGCGCGTTGGCCGCTCTCAACTCCCGCTTTCTCGATTGGCGTCTCACGTTCGTCGTGATGGCCTGGCTCGGAGCAGTCAACCTTCTGCTGGCGGTGAGCAACCTGCTTCCAGCGGCGCCCCTCGACGGAGGACGCGTCCTGACTGCTGCCATCTGGAAGCGAATAGGCGACGCAGAGAAGGCTCGCCTCATCTCGGCCCGATGCGGACTGATCCTCGGTGCAGGCTTGTCTGTTGCCGCAGTGATTGCACTCGTGTGGCAACGATCACTGACCTTCGGTTGGATCTCCACATTCGTCATGGGCGTGTTCTTGCTCGTCGCAGCAAGGGCCGAAATCGCGGGAGCCGCCATCCGAGGCCGGATGGCAAGGACGCTCATCAGCCAACTGATGACAACACATCCAAAGCCGGTCCAAGACAGCCAGACGATTGACCAATTCCTCCTCACAACCCCGCCTGGTGGATTCAACGTTGCCCAGCCGGTGCTGCGATGGGATCACCGCCCGATCGGCTACATCGTTCCGGCGCATGCGGCCGAGATCACCGGGGCGGAACGCAGCTGGAGCGACATCTCATCGGTCATGATTCGCCCTGACCACGCCGCAAGAGCTTGGTCGAACGAAACCGTGGAACAGGTAGTCGATCGACTCGATCTCGACACCAAGGCGGTGATTGTTGTGCATGACCCGGTCACGGGGTCCGAGATCGGCACCATGTCTGACGGGCAGTTGCGAACCGTTCTCGTCTACCCAGACACGTGGGGGCGCCTCCCCGAGATGGATGCTGCCAGCTCAGGCCCACATCAGTCTCCCCTCGTCGGCCAGCAGGGCTGAGTACAGTCCCGTCCGATGGAAGGGAACCCCCCAGGCGAATCGAGCGACCTCGCGGAGACCCCCGCTGACGGCGTTCCCGACGTTGCGATGTCGGCGACCCCCGAGGCAGACGAGACACATGTCCCGCCCTGGGTCCGTCGTGCCATCTTCCTGTGGTGGGGAGTCTTGGTCAGCTTGTGGGCTGCGTTGATCGTTGCACGCCAGCTGCGAGGCCTTCTCGTACAGCTCGCGCTCGCGCTCTTCCTGTCCTTTGCCCTCGAACCAGTCGTCGATCGGCTCGAACGACGAGGCATGAAGCGCGGAACGGCGACTGCGTTGAGCTTGTTCGGCCTGCTGCTGGCGACCATCGCCTTCTTCACAGCTATGGGCCAATTGGTTGCGACTCAGCTCACCGATCTCGTGGACAACCTGCCCGGGTATCTCACCGACGGTCAGACCTTCTTGGCAGACAGGTTCGGTGTCGAGGTTGATGCTGACGATCTCATCGACCGGTTCCAAGACGGCGGCGACGCAGCCGGCTACGCGACATCAATTGCTGATCGACTGCTCAGTGCGAGCACCACCGTCGCCAACGTACTGTTCCAGACGTTGACGGTGGCTCTGTTCACCTTCTACCTGACCGCGGACGGACCTCGGCTACGGCGATCGATTTGCTCGATGCTCCCTCCAGGTCCCCAGATCGAAGTTCTCCGGGTCTGGGAGTTGGCCATCAACAAGACCGGCGCGTACATCTCCTCTCGATTCATTCTCGCAGTCCTCAGCGCCGTGTATCACTGGATTGTCTTCACCATTCTCGACCTGCCCTCAGCCGTCGCGCTGGCGCTGTGGGTCGGACTCATCTCGCAGTTCATTCCAACTCTTGGCACCTATCTCGCCGGCGTGCTGCCCGTTCTGGTAGCACTCGGAGTCGACCCCTCGAAGGCCCTTTGGGTCATTGGCGCAGTGATCGTCTATCAACAAATCGAGAACTACGTTCTGCAGCCGCGAATCACCGCCCAGACGCTGGATCTCCACCCCGCCATCTCCATCTTCGCGGTGCTGGCGGGCACATCGTTGTTCGGCGCACCGGGCGCCCTGCTGGCCCTTCCACTTGCGGCGACCGCAGGCGGCTTCTTTGCCGCGTACATCGAACGACACGAAGTCGTCGACAGCCGGCTCACCAATCACTTCGTTGATCCGCGGCTCGCGGATCGCGAACCGCCACACATCGTGGAAGATCAACAAGAAGATCCGGGTTAGGACACACATGACCACCGACTACATCCCGACATCCGACGACGCAGTCTCGTTCTATTGGCGACCCGGGTGCCCGTTCTGCATGTCCCTGGAACGCTCGCTCAACAAGCTGGGCGTTCCTCTCGACAAGCGCAACATTTGGGACGAGCCCGAGGCCGCTTCCTTCGTGCGATCGGTGGCAAATGGCAACGAAACCGTTCCGACCATCGCGGTTGGATCGACGTTCATGGTGAACCCCTCCGGCAAGGAGGTTGTCGCTGCTATGGCGGCCGAGGCACCTCATCTGCGACTCTCGAACGACCCCTCTCAGGCCCCCGGAGAAGACAGCGGCACCATTCGCAAGACGATCCAGCGTATATTGGGTGACAATTAGCCGCTTACTCGGCCAAGCGTGGTGGACCTTGATCAACGCACGAGATGCGTTACCTCATGACTTCACAGCGGACGCCGATTGAGTACAACCGCCGCAGTCAAGAAAGAAACGAGGCGCCACGATGTCGGAAGACACCGGACGCAAAGCACTTCATGCCTACGTGAGCGATGGCGCTCACGACCAATGGCACGAATTTGCCGCAGAGCAAGGGGTCAGCGTCAGCGCTGTCCTCGAAGCACTTGCCCCTGAGCTCGACGTAGAACTCGACTCATCCACCGAACCGTTGAAGGAACGCCTGAGTGGCGTCGTCAGGTCCGCTCGAAGGATCGACGCTCAGCGTCGCCGTCGACGCCGTCGCTGAATCGTCGAGCGAAACTAAGGCCTTTCATACCAACTTCACCGGGGTGCTGATGCTTGCAGACAAGACGCATTCGCTCACCTTGAACCAAGCTGCTGAAGAAGTCGGCGTGCACTACATGACGATCTATCGCCATGTGCGCACTGGCCGGCTTCTCGCACGTCGCACTCCGGCCGGTTGGGTCGTGGAACGCCATGACCTCGAGTCGTACCTCCGACACGGCGCTGACGTTTCTATGGAACGACGCCAAGCGCAGGTCGAGGATCGACTGATCGCAGGCGACGATGTTGGCGTGTGGAGCCTCATTGAAGCCAACCTCGGCGCAGGGATGGACGCCGGCGGGGTCTTGGCGCGCCTCATCGTCCCGTCGATGCGTTCGATTGGACAGCGATGGCAGATGGGCGAACTCACCATCCTTGACGAACATCTCGCGTCCGCCGCCACCTCGGTCATCATCGCTCGACTTGGGCCACACATCAGCAGGATTCCGATCACCAAAGGTGTCGTCATCGTGGGGACGCTCGAAGGCGACACCCACGCGCTGGCCGCAACGGTTCTGTCCGATTTGCTTCGAGCCGCAGGCTTCGACTCGATTGACCTCGGCGCCAATACACCCGCAGCCTCCTTCGCCGAGCAAACCGAACTCAGCGATCCAACCGCCGTCCTGTTGTCGATCCAGCAGGCTCCCCCACCAGACGCGCAAGCAACTCTCCACGAGACAGTCAAGGCGATCCGAGCTGCCAGCAAGACCGCACACATCGCAGTTGGTGGGCCAGGAACCGTTGACCTCGACGCTGCCAGCATCGGAACAGACTCTGTACTGAACGACGTCGACGAGTTCATCGCGACCATCTCGTAGGCGAGTTCGCAGGAACCAGATGCATTGCCACCCCAACGGCGGCAAACTTGGCCATGATCTAGGCGGCGACAGGGTCGGGCAGACGAACATTTGTTCGATATCCTCTGTGTGGCGAACTGCCTTCGCACATTGGCAAGCGCGTTTGCTTCGTCTTGTCCCCCTTTCTCTCTTGTCTCGTTTCCCCTGTCTCACTTCGTTGAAAGAACCGTATGGCAACCGAACCGCGGCCCCGACAAACCGAACTCCTTCCGTACGCCCGAGAAGTCGTTGACGTTCCCGTCGCCGAAGAGCTCGGCGAGTCCTTTCTTGCGTACTCGCTTTCGGTCATCCAGTCCCGTGCAATTCCTGATGTGCGCGACGGTCTGAAACCCGTTCAACGGCGGATCATGCACTCGATGAATGAGATGCGTCTCATGCCGGACCGGTCGCACCGAAAGTGCGCGCACGTCGTCGGCGATGTCATGGCGAAGTTCCATCCACATGGCGATAGTGCCATCTATGACGCGCTGGTCCGATTGGGCCAAGACTTCTCCCGCCCGGTGACCCTGGTCGACCCCCAGGGAAACTTCGGCAGTCTCGATGATCCACCTGCGGCCTATCGCTATACCGAATGTCGCCTTACGAATGCTGCGCTCGATCTGCTTGCGGAGATCGACGAAGAGACCGTCGAGTGGCGTCCGACCTATGACGGCGAAACCCTCGAACCTGCGTACTTACCTGGTCTCCTGCCCAACCTTCTGGTGAACGGCACGTCAGGAATCGCCGTTGGCATGGCCACCAACATGCCGACCCACAATCTCCGCGAGATCTACGAAGCCATC
>CALHCB010000194.1 GCA_937930695.1 uncultured Acidimicrobiales bacterium
TTCCACAAGCAAGCACGACATCAGGGTCGAGCTCCTCGATTGCAGCTGTCAGGGTTTGTCCCCAAGTTTCTGGCCCGAAATCTGAGAGAAGGTCGTGCTCGGCGACGTGCACGGTGGCGGCCCCATAGGCCCCGAGCGAAACAAGGTCGTCGACCTCGCCGCATACCAAAACGTGTAGATCATGTCCGTCGAATTGCTGGCGAGCGAACGTCAGCGCCTCAAGTGTTGCGGGCTCGATTGACCCGCGATCATGCTCACACAAGATCAATACGTCAGCCATCAGAGCACTCCCAATTCATCGAGCAAATCCACGATTGCGGGGGCCGCACTTGGCCCCTCGCCGAGCTTGACGGTGTTGCTGGCTTGTTCCGGCGGTTGGAGGAGCGTGACCCGCTTCTGGGAACCCGTATCTCCGACTGCGTCGATCACCTTGACCTCGACCTTCTTGGAGGCCAGGCGACCCTTCATCGTCGGATAGCGGGGGAGGTTCAGACCCTCCTTCACCCCAAGTACCGCCGGGGTCGGCATCTCATAGACCTCGCGCCCACCGTCGATCTCCCGCCGGGCAATGACCTTGGCGTTCTCGGTGTCGAGCTCAATGCCCTTGATCGCGTTGACTATCGGACGTCCCAGCTTGTGCGCCACCCGCACGCCAACTTGGAATCCACCGGAGTCCGCACTCTCGTTGCCAAACAGAATGAGGTCGAACGCTCCATCCTCACCCTCAATGGACTCGATCGCTGAGGTGACGGCTTGCGCCGTGCGCTGCGGATCCCAGGGAGCCCCGTCGCTCGCGACCAAAACGGCGTTCTGAATACCAAGCGACGCGGCGTAGCGCAGTTGTTCCTCGGACTCCGGCCCGCCAAGGGTGAGCACCGTGGCTTCTCCCCCATGACGTTCCACGAGTTGCACGGCTTCTTCGACCCCGCACTCTTCATGCGGACTCACGGTGAAGCCCAGGTGCGCGGCGTCAACGTCTTGGCCGTCATCGGTGATGTTGATACGGGCACCCGGCGCGGGCACTCGCTTCACACAGATCAAAACTCTCATCGTGGAAGACCTCTTCTCCAGGTGACCGGGGGAACGACTACGACTTGAGCCGAGTGTCTTCGGGATCGAATGCGGAGCCAGTTGTGGCGACAACAGTGACGGGGAACAGCTCGTGCATGTACATCACCTTGAATGTGTTGCCGATCTCCGCCTGTTCGGTCGGCAGGTAACCGAGACACAGGTACTTGCCGTAGCTCGGTCCACCAGCGGCGGTCGTGACAACGCTGACTCGTCCATGGCTATCGACGATGCGCTCACCGTCGTTGGTCAAGATCGGTGCGTTGCCACCCTGGATGTAGCGCGTGCGACCTTGGCTGTCGGTCTGGTCCTCAACGGCGAGGGTGCACATCACGGCGGCGGGGCCATCTTCGCGGGCCTTCAGGTACGCCTCTTTCCCGATGAAATCTGCGGCTTTGACCTTCGGACGGGCCAAGCCAGCTTCAACCGGGGTGTACTCACTCTCGAGCTCGGCGCCCATCAGGCGATAGCCCTTCTCGACACGGCCACCGGCTGCGTACACACCAGCACCCGTTGGACGAAGACCGTGATCCTTGCCGGCCTCGGCGATGGCAGTCCACACGGCAGGACCATCGGCCCACGGAATGTAGATCTCCCAACCGGTGTCACCGACATAGCTGATACGGAAGAGATCGACCTCGACACCGGCGACCTGCACGGTACGAATCGAACCGTAGGGGGAACCCTCTTGGCTCAGGTCAGCATCGGTGAGTTGGCCCAGAATCGCCGGAGCGTTGGGTCCCCAAAGACCAATCGTGACGAAGTCTTCGGTGCTGTTCGTGACGGTCACCGATCCGTCTTGTGGCATGTACTTGGTGATCCATGCCTCGTCTCGACCGCCGTCGAAGGCACCAGTGACGACCCGAACATGATCGTCTCCGAGCCGCAGCATCGTGAGGTCGCTGTGGAAGCCACCGTCTGGGGTGAGCCATGGCGTGTAGGTGGAGGTCCCGACCGGCTTGTCGACCTTGTTGACCGAGAGGTATTCGGCGAATGCAACAGCACCGGGACCAGTCAGATCGAAGATCTGGAAAGCCGTGAGATCGATCATTCCGGCGTTCTCACGCAGGTTCAGGTGTTCCGCATCGATGATCGGTGACCACCAACGGTTATCCCACTCGACCTCGCGCTCTGAGAGTGCGTACTTCTCGACGAGGTCGCTGTTGGTCTCATACCAGTGCGGACGTTCCCAGACTCGGGCGGTGAAGTACTGAGCTCCTGCGGCCTCGGTCAGTTCGTGAAGGCTCGACTTCTTCAGTCCGCGACGGGACTCCCACTGCTCAGAAGGGTGAACGATGCCGTAGGTCTTGATGAAGTGCTCATCGGCGCGAGCCCAGATGTGCTCATCACTCTTCTCATCCGCATAGAAGCGTGCGATGTCGCTGGCGTGCGGATCGATGACCCGTGGGTACCCGTAGGTCATCCACTCGGCAACAACTTGGGCCATTCCCGGCCCTTCCTTGACCCACACTGCTGCAGCCGACCAGAGATTGCGGACATCTGGCAGCTCACCGAGACATGGCATGGCATCGGGCGTGAGAGAAAGCAGGCCATTGATGGCGTACTTGATCTCGGCGTCCCCGAGCATGTCCATCAATTCGATGGCTTCTTCCATTTGCTGATCGAAGTCGTCAGGGGTGAACGGCATCTCCGTCGGAGACAGCGCTGCTTCTTCGTTCGAAGGGATCTCGTCGGGATGGTGCAGGATGGCACGGTGTCCGTACGACCCAACCTCCATGGAACCTGAAGACTGACGCTCGTAGCAGAACGTGTCCATGTCACGAACGATCGGATAGCCGATCTCGTTGTTGGTCTCCGCGAGAATGTCCATCGGACCGACGTCAGCCATTTGGTGAACCGCAGGGACGAGTGGGATGTATGTGCCTGCCATGTTCGCGATTTGGTTGGACCACACACCGCACGCGATCACCACGTGATCAGCTTCGATCGTGCCCTTGTCGGTGACGACCCCGGTGATCTTCTTCTGTCCGGTGAAGGGAACGTCCTCGGTGAGGAGGTCCAGGACCTCGGTGTTGGCAAACACCTGAAGCGCTCCGGCGTCTTGGGCCTTCTTGCGCATCACGGTGCCCGTCTCGAGAGAGTCAACGACCGACACAGTCGGGCAATAGAAGCCTCCGAGAATGACTTCTTCGTTGATGAAAGGAACCAATTCCTTAACCTCGGCCGGCGTCAGCATGTGGGCTTCGACACCCCAGCTCATGGCCGACGTCATTCGGCGCTGAAGCTCATTCATGCGCTCTTGGGTCCGAGCAACCTCGATGCCACCGGAGTCAACGCTCATGCCGAGGTCGCGATACTGATTGGCGCTTTGCACGCCCAACAACGCCATTTCCTTGTTGTGGTCGACCGGGAATATGAAGTTCGAGGCGTGACCGGTTGAACCGCCGGGGTTCGGAAGCGGGCCCTTCTCGACCTGCACGATGTCGGTCCATCCAAGATCGGAAAGGTGGCCGACCAAACAGTTGCCGACGATGCCGGCGCCAACAACGACGACCTTTGCGTTTGTGGGGAACTCGCTCACCTGAACACTCCTCGACTCGACGACTGATCCCGACATCCGCTGAGGAGGCCAGAGATAGACGGCTGATATATCAGCTGTGTATCATGAGCGTATGCCTGAATCCGAACCGTCGCAAGCAGTTGCGTCCCCAGCAAGCGGGACCACTGCTGTGAGCTTGAGCGAGCAGGCCTATCAGCGAGTCCGCCAGATGATCATCACGCTCGAACTCGCGCCAGGAGATGTGCTGCGAGAGAGTGATCTCCAATCGCGCCTCAAGATCGGACGCACTCCCATACGCGAGGCGCTGCAGCGTCTGGCCCGAGAGCATTTCGTTCAGGTCATTCCCCGTCGCGGGATGCTTGTCGGCGGCATCGACGTTGCCGAGCTCTCCACTCTCTTCGAAACTCGATCCGTCTTGGAGCCCTACGCAGCCAGGCTGGCAGCAGCGCGCGGCACTGACGACCATTGGCAACAGATGCGTGATGCCCTCGAGCGCCGTCCCACCAACGTCGCACCAAGCCAAATGCTGCGAGTTGATCGCCGGTGCCACGAGATCATGTGGGAAGCAGCAGACAACCGGTTCCTGCTCGACCCGCTCGACAGTCTCTATGCGCAGAGCGACCGACTATGGCATCTCTACCTGGCCGACGTTCCCGACATGGATCACGCCGTGACTGAACACATCGAGATTCTGGAAGCCCTTGAACGCGGCGATGGCGATCGGGCAGCCCACCTTGTCGACAAACACATTCGTTCATTCGACGCCGCGATTCGCGAAGCGGTCACCGCTCACCTCGCATCGCCGCTGGCCGGCTAGCCCTTCAGAGCGGCCAGCGAACCGTTAGAGCGGAGAGATGTCGTCGGTCGTCATGCGACGGACCTCGGGACGGCGAAGGACCCACACGGAAAGTGCGATCGCCCCGGCCACGGCGTTAGCGACGAGGGCGGTCGAGGCGCCCCATCGTTCGGCGACCTCACCGAGGAAGTACATACCGACAGGGAGCGCCCCGATTGCCATCGACAGCAACCCCAAGGCGCGACCCCGGGACGCAACCGGACTTGCGGTGACGACAAGTGTGCTCTGCGTCGCCCCAAAGAATCCGCTCCCGATACCCGACGCGATAATCGCAGCAAGGGCGAGGTAGTACGTCGAAACGGTGGCGAATGGAACGACCATGACCAGGGCCGCGGCCAAACCAAGGAGATAGACGTGGCCCCGCCGGTAGGGCGCCCAGCGAGCCACCGCGAGCGACCCGATCATCATGCCGATCCCCGTACCTGCCAGGAGCAGACCGACATGGAACGGCGCGGCTCCAAGACCTTCTGCCACGACGGGCACGAGCGGGAAGTATGCGAACAAGAAGAAGTTCGCAATCACCGTCACGCCCAATACCGATACGACACCCTGATTCGTTCGCAGCATCCGCAGGCCATCGGTGAAATCCGATCGAGCCGAAGCTGGTGAGGGACGAGAGACAACTGGTGGTGATTTCACGGGCAGCAGAATCAAGAGTGCGAGAACCGTAAAGCCAGCGATGAAGAAGTAGGCAGACCCGACACCGACCAACTCGACGGCTGAACCGCCGACGAGGGCACCCAAGACCATTCCTCCCGACAAGCTCAACGACTCCATGGCCATCGCGTTGTCGAGACGGGCGGGGCCGACGAGGTCGAACACGAGGGCCCGCCGACTCGTCATGTCGGTGACCCAGCCAATGCCCATCACGAACATGTACAGGTAAAGCATCCACACTTCGATGCGCTCGGCCCGAACCAGAAGTCCGATGAGAACTGAGAGCGGACCGATCACGAGCATCTGCACTTGCACGGTACGCAGGCGGTCAAAGCGGTCAGAGATCACCCCGCCGAGCACCCCGCCGAGAAGCAACGGCGCATACAAGACGGTTCCGGCAAGCTGAACAAGTCGAGGGGAGCCGGTCATGTCGTTGATGAGATAGGTGCCAAGAAAGGCAACACCCCAACGGCACAGATGCCAGATCAGGCCACCCAACCACACGCTCGGGAAGTAGCGGATGCTGAATGCGGAGAACGGCTGCAACTTCGGCTGCTGGCTGTTGCTGAGTTCGCTCCGTCCCGTCAGTGACACCGGGCGACAATACCGGCGCACGGCTGCCGACGACGAAACGGATGTTTCCGCAGTGTGGGACTCTTCTGCATTGTGGGAGGTCGAGAATTTAGGATCCCGGCCATGGCCTTTCCATCTGATCTCGCGATCGCCAAACAAGCGAACCTGAAACCCCTCGACGAGATCGCGAAATCCGCAGGGATTCCGATTGAGCACCTCGAGCCGTATGGCACGGGCGCGGCCAAAATCTCTCTCGACGCCATCGAAGACATGAACGATCGGCCGCGAGCCAAGTACGTGGTCGTCTCAGCCATCACTCCGACTCCCCTTGGCGAAGGCAAGACCACCACAACAGTCGGTCTCGGCCAGGCCTTCCAGCACATTGGATCCTCGGCGACCATTGCCATTCGCCAACCATCAATGGGCCCAACGTTCGGCATCAAGGGCGGCGCTGCAGGCGGCGGCTACAGCCAGGTCGTGCCGATGGAGCTCTTCAACCTCCACCTCACCGGCGATATGCACGCCGTGACCGCAGCACACAACTTGTGTTCGGCACTGTTGGACGCCCACATCTACCACGGCAACGATGCGGCACTCGACCTTCACAACATCACCTGGCGTCGGGTGCTCGATGTCAATGACCGGGCGCTCCGCAACACCGTCATCGGACTCGGCGGTCGGCTCGACGGAGTCCCTCGCGAAACTGGCTTTGATATCACTGCGGCATCTGAGGTCATGGCCGCACTGGCGCTCTGCACATCGCTGCAGGACCTGCGCTCCCGGCTCGGCCGCATTGTCGTTGGCTACACCAAGGCCGGAACACCGGTCACCGCCGAGGAGATCGGGGCCGCTGGTTCGATGGCTGTCATTTTGATGGAAGCCATCAAACCAAACCTGATGCAGACGCTCGAGAACACGCCTGCACTTGTCCACACCGGCCCGTTCGGCAACATCGCTACTGGCAACTCCTCCATCGTCGCCGACCAAATCGGCATTCACATGAGCGACTTCCTCCTCACCGAGGCAGGGTTTGGGGCCGACATGGGTGCTGAGCGCTTCTTCAACATCAAGTGCCGCTACTCCGGAATCGCTCCGGATGCTGCGGTGCTGGTGGCGACGGTACGTGGCCTCAAGGCGCACTCGGGGAATCACAAAATCGTTGCGGGCAAGCCACTCCCCGAGGACCTCCTCAAAGAGAATCCCGACGAGGTGCACCAAGGTGGAGCGAACCTGCGCAAGCAGCTCGAGAACATGCAGATTCATGGCGTCACACCAGTCGTCGCCATCAATGTGTTTCCGGGCGATCACGACGCCGACATCAACGCCATCAAGGAGATCGCTGCCGAGTACGGAGCCCGTGCCGCGGTTTCCACCCACTTCTCCGACGGTGGCCCGGGCGCAACTGAGCTTGCCACCGCAGTCAAAGAAGCGGCCGAAGAAGAGTCGAACTTCGAAGTTCTGTACCCGGACGAGATGTCCATCCGAGACAAGATCCACACGGTTGCCACCAAGGTCTACGGCGCCGACGGCATCGACATCTCCCCCGCCGCGGCCAAGCAGATCGACACCTACGAAGCTGCAGGCTTTGGCCACCTGCCAGTTTGTATCGCCAAGACGCACCTGTCGATCAGCTCCGACGCAAGCCTGAAGGGTGCCCCTACCGGCTGGACCCTTCCGGTTCGCGAAGTTCGTGCATCTGTTGGCGCCGGATTCGTCTATCCGATCTGCGGGGACATGCGCACGATGCCTGGCCTTGGCAAGACGCCGGCCGCCCACTCCATCGACCTCGATTTCTCCTCCAACCCCAAGGGCGAGATCATCAATCTCAGCTAGGACTCACCATGGTGCTTTTCCGCAAGAAGAACTCGGCGAGCGACGAGTTCGAAGAGACAACTGAAGCCCGACAACATCGTCTACTCCTGACGCAGAACTTCACGATCGAGCTCGTGCCGATGAAGAGCCTCGAGTCGGCGCGGGAACATCTCCCGGCTGGTTCGACCCTCTCGGTCACCTGCTCTCCTGCGAAGGGAATCGAGGAGACGCAACGCCTCACCGAGGAGTTTCAATCCCAGGGCTTCGATCCGATTCCCCATATCTCGGCTCGAATGGTGCGCGATCGCGCTCACACGACAGAGCTCGCGGCTTGGTGCCGATCGCTCGGCCTGCAACGGGTCTTCCTCGTCGGCGGCGACGCTGATCCGCCGGGTGGGTACTTCGATGCGGTCGACCTTCTACGTGATCTTCTCGACACCGACCACGGACTTTCCGCAATAGGAGTCACCGCATACCCCGATCACCATGCCTTCATCTCCGACGAGAAGCTGCATACCGCCCTCCACGCAAAGCAGTCGCTGTTGGCAGAGGCGGGACTCGCTGGCTGGTGCAGTACACAGATGTGCTTTGATGCTGAGGTCATCGAGGCGTGGATCCGCGACGAGCGTGATCAAGGTTTGACCCTGCCGATCCACCTCGGGGTATCCGGTGTGGTCGACAAGACGAAGCTCATGACCATGGGCATGAGGATCGGACTCGGCCAGTCGCTTGGCTACCTGAAGAAGAATCGGGCAGCCATCACCAAGATGATGACGTCGACGTCCTATGACCCGAATGACTTGCTGATGCCGTTGTCACAAACCAATTTCGAACTCGGCGTCGAAGCCGTGCACATGTACACGTTCAATCAGGTCGAGGCGACCGAAGCGTGGCGAACAGAAACCCTCGAACTGGACTGAGGGTTTCCGGAAGCGGAACCCTCAGATCGTGTCGACGACCAGAAGCGAAGAGAGCTCATCTGCTGCGCTCCGAATGATTCCGGCAATCTCAATCACTGACCGATCACCAGGAAAGCGGTAGCTCGGTGCATAGGTTCCGATCGTGGCCACGACGTCGCCCTGGGCGTCGAGCACGCCGGCCGCGCATCCACTCACGTCGGGCGTGAACTCGCCGTAGGACCAAGCCACGCCATGTTCCGCGATCTCGTCGAATCGCTGACTCAGACCATCAGCATCGACCAACGTCGAATCTGTGTATCGAATCGGTCCCGAGTTGATGTACCGGTCGAGCCGGGCTCTGGACCACTCAGCCATGTAGATGTGACCGGGGGCTGCGGCATGGGGAGCATGGGTGTAGCCCGTCCAGTCCGCCGCGGCGACCGTCGACTGTGAAGAGACCTGGTCGAGATAGACGATCTCGCCGCGGCGCATGACCGTGAGCGTGGTGTGCTCTTCCAACCGGTCGGAGAGCTCGGTGAGAATCGGACGAGACAACTGACGTATCAAGTCGGGGGAGCCTGCTCTACCAATCGCCAACGCCCCGATGGTCGGACCAATCCGGTGCCCACCATCCGGGGTGACTTCGACCGCAGAGAGATCTCGCAACGACTTGAGCAAACGAGCGGTCGTTGACTTCGCCAGCCCAGATCGACGTGCGATCTCCGACACGCCCAAGTCGTGCTCAGCGGCGGCGATGATGCCAAGCAGATGGAACGCCCGATCTAGAGACTGCGTGACCGATCCGGCAGGCCCGGCTTCGATCGGAAAGGGACCGCCGGTAGGCCTCGACATATTTGGTCTTCCGACTGCCGGATTTTTCATCGCTTGTTGCCTCGCGATCATCTACGATCCACCCTGTACCGCCATGTGGCTCGTCCCACTGTACGGCACGCACTATTGCAGGGCAAATTTGGCCGTAAGAAGGAGCCACCATGGTAAGCGTCACCCTGAACTGGCCGGACGGCTCCGAGGACGCGGTTCCCGCGCTTTGGCTGCGCGACAACTGCCCGTGCAGCGACTGTCGAGTTGAGGCAACGAGCGAACACCGATTCATCGTGTCTGATGTCCCCGAGGACCTGGCACCGACCGCAGTCACCGCTGATGCGAGCGGCGTGCTCATCAACTGGGGCGACCACGAATCTCACTACACGCTCGAGTGGATGGATGACGTGCGCCGCCAGATCACTCGAGACTTCCCGCCGCCTGAACCATGGCTGGACGATGCAGCCATCCACAAGGTGAGCTACCCGGATCTTGTCCAAGACCAAGAACTCGAACTCGCCTTTCTCGACCACTTCTGTCGCTTTGGCGCGGCCGTTCTCTTCGACACACCTACAGAACCAGGGTGGAGCGAGACGCTCTATCGACGGTGGGGACCACCTACTGAGCTGCCGTTCGCCCGGATCCACGACGTGATGGTCGACCCCGCCGGCTACAACGTGGCCCACACCGCAGAAGCCCTCCCTCCGCACAACGACTTTGCCAGCAAACGCCACCGACCATCCGGCCAGGTCCTCCACATGCTGGTGAACGAAGCAAGCGACGGCGACTCGATCGTCGTTGATGGGCTGAGCGTTCTGAATCAACTCTCACCAGCCGACATCAATGTGCTGGCGGCGGTTCCCGTCAGCTTTCGCCAGTTCAGCGACTCCACCGAGACGTGGTCCCGCGCGACGGTGGTGCAGCGCGACGAGTCCGGAAATCCATCGGGTCTGCGATTCTCCAACCAACTACTCCAGGCATCAAACCCGTGGGATTCTCGGATCGAGGACTGGTACCACGCCTACCGCAGGCTGGCGGCGCTGGTTCTCGATCGCTCCAACCAGGTCCACTTCCGGCTCAATTCCGGCGATCTCTTGATGTTGCACGGCCATCGGATGCTCCATGGCCGGGCCGCCTTCAGTCCAGCCAGCGGGCGCCGACATCTCCAGGACATCTACTTTGACTTCGACGACGTCGCGAACGAGCTCTATCGCCTACAAATGACGCAAAGCGCATTGTGACCATCGCTGCCACGCGGGACGACTCTGGGCAGGGCAACGCAAAACCCACGCCCCAGGAATCAGCAGTTCCTGACCCAGGACCCACCCGTGCTGCGGGAGCCCTGCTTCTCGCCATGTTGCTTCTCATGATCGGGAGCGGCCTGCAGGGAACACTTGTCGGCGTCCGCGCCGAACTCGAGAACTTCGACACCGCCTGGAGCGGTATCACCATGGCGTCGTACTACGCCGGGTTCATCGTCGGCGCCCGACTGGCATTCACGATGCTTGCTCGCGTTGGCCACATTCGAGTCTTTGCCGCGCTGGCGTCCACTGCCTCAACAGCATCGCTCGTCCATGGTGTCTTGATTTTTCCCGGTGTCTGGGTGGCTGCACGATTCTTGACCGGGATCTGCATGGCAGGGCTCTACGTTGTCGCTGAATCATGGCTCAACGATGTCGCCACAACAGAAACGCGAGGTCGCATCATCGCCGCCTACAGCTTCATTACGATGGGTGGTGTTTCCATTGGCCAGTTCATGCTCGGCCTCGCTGATCCGAGTGCCGTGACGTTGTTCATCGTGACGTCGGCATTGGTATCAATGTCGCTGGTACCGATCGCACTGTCGACAACAAGCGCCCCGCCGGTCGAAGAGCCAGAACCAATGCCGCTGCGGCAACTCATCGCCACCATTCCGAGCGGCGTGATCTCGATGTTCTGCGTCGGCGCGAGCGTTGGCCTCATGATGGGTCTTGGGCCGCTGTACGCGGCCCGGCAAGGTCTCACCAACTCTCAGATCTCGATTTTCTTGAGCGCCGCTGTCGTCGGATCCCTCTTCTTCCAGTATCCGGTCGGCATTCTTTCTGATCGACTTCCGCGTCGAGGAATGATGGCCACAATGTTCGTCGCTGCCTCTGCCTTGGCGTTCATTCTCCGAACGGTCAACCCTTCTAGCACCATGGCAACCGCACTCATGTTGCTGCTCGGCGGCATGGCGTACCCGCTCTACTCACTGACGATTGCGTTCACGAACGACTGGGTCACTCGCTCCCAGATGATCGGGACCAGCACCATGCTGATCCGAATCAACGGTGCGGGCGCCCTCATCGGGCCATTGATCGGAACGGCTGCATTCGTGACGGTCGGCATCGACGCATACTTTCCGCTGATCGGGCTCACCTACGCAGTCGGAGCCATCTATCTGCTCTGGAGAATCCTCGTGAAAGACGCTGTCCCGGTCGAGCGCCAACGGTCCTGGGTCCCACTTCCTTCGCGAGGCACCCCCGTGATTGCGGCTCTTTCGCGCCACCGACGCCAGCGACGCTGACAGAATGAGGCATGAACCTCGCCCACATGGTCGATGCCGAACGGCGAGAAATCGGCGACTTGGCTCGTGCACTGTTTGCCACCGACGCAGCAGGCCTCGCAACCATTCACGACGACTCGGTCTCCTTCGGCGTGCTGTCGCTGCATCCGGACCACGCCAGCACGAGGCTTGCTGACCGCGAGCTTTCCGCCAGCGTGATCGAACGCGCCCTTGACGCGGACCCCAACGTTGTCTTTCTCACCCAAGGAGAACTCCCACCTGCATCGCCTTTCACGTCCTTCGTTGGTGTTGTCGTC
>CALHCB010000195.1 GCA_937930695.1 uncultured Acidimicrobiales bacterium
GGAAGCTGATCGATTCCGCCGAGATCTCCCGCGATTGTCGGCAGTGCTGTCGAGACCGCCGTGCTGTCGAGCGATGCGAGGAACGTGGAGACCAACATCCCGAAGAAAATCAGGTGCGTTCCCCGACGGGTCAAACCCGCGTCTTGCATCTGAGTTGGCTTCGTCACTGCCGCAGCTTCGCAGCCGCTGCCGCGAGAACAAAGTCCGCTATGTCTCAGGTCCTTTCAGACAATCGTCAGAGTCCATCTGCGACCTTGCTCTCATGAACCACCACAGCACAGAGCACGCCATCCAGATTCCCCATGCGAGCACTCGTTTTCGACGAACACCTCTTGCCGCCACGCTTGGCGCCGCACTCCTGCTCCTCGGAGCATGTGGCACCTCGGGGGCCACTGATTCGGCCAACAGTGGCGAATCGGCAACCGCAACGATCGCCTCGATCGCTCCCGAAACCACGGATGCTGAGTCGCCCGAAGAAGACGAGACTGCAGCCGATTCGCCAACCGAAGAAGAGTCGATCCTTGCCTACAACAACTGCATGACCGACTTGGGGGTCAACGAGCAGTTTCTGATCAACCCTGACCTTCAAGGCGAAGAGGCAGAGTCGTCACAGATCATCATCGGCGGAGATGGTGAAGGTGGTGAGGCCGCCATCACCGAAGAAGATTTCGAGGTTCTCCAGGAGGCGCAAAAGGAGTGCGATCCAATTCTCGAGAATGCATTCGGGTCTTTCGATTTGTCGCCTGAACAAGAGGCCGCGCAGAAGGACACCGAACTCAAGTGGAGTCGTTGCATGGAGGAACAGGGCATCGACATCAACATCAGCGGCGGCGGCTTCGAGCTGTCGGGAGACATCGACCAAGCGGCGATGGAAGAAGCCAGCGAAAAGTGTGACGGCATCTTCGACGAGCTGAACGATCTCTTCGCTGAGGACGACCAGTGAGCAGCCTGGACAGCACTCCCAAACGTTCGCCGATTCTCGTCGGAGCGGTTCTTCTCGCTGTTGCCCTGCTCATTGGGGTTGGCCTTGCGCTCGGGCCCGTCGACCGAACCACAAACTCCGCGGCAGCAGAAGCAGTTGCCTCAGATACGCGACAGCGTCCGACCGAATCCGTCACAAAGCGCAGCCTGATCGAACAAAAGGAAGGGCTCGGCACTGTTGGCTTCGGCAACGCGTGGAGCGCTCCGATCGAAGCCCAAGGGACGGTGACGAAACGCCACGAAGAAGGAACCACGATCGAGTCCGGTGAGCCTCTCGTCTGGGTCGACCTCAAACCGGTCTTCTTGGTCAACGGGGAGACGCCGATGTATCGAGAGCTCCAGCTCATCAAGGACACCGCGGGGAAGTACCAGTCGGGCGACGACGTCACCCAACTTCAGAGCTTCTTGCTCGAAGAAGGTTTCGATGACAACGGACGACTCGAACCCGACGGCGTATTCGGCGTCAGTACGAAACGGGCCGTCAAGGAATGGCAGAAGGAGAACGGCCTGACCCAGTCGGGCAAGGTCGACAAGAGCCAGTTGATCTTCCACCCCGAGCCAATGCGCATCGGATCGACACTGCAAATCGGTAGCTCCTTCTCCGATCTGCAAGTCACCAGTGGGGCCCAACGCATGACGGCTGACTTCGACAAAGACAGTCTTCCGTTTGTTCCCGATGGAGGCACTGTTGTTGTCGAGACCAGTAGCGGCGCATCCGTGACCGGCACCGTCGCAAAGACTGAAACGATCACCAAGGATGACGGCGCACGGGGAGTGCGGGCCACGATCGAACTCAATGGTTCCTTGCCGGACGGCACCGAGCGAGCGAAGGTGATTGCAGAGCGAACCGTCGCCGACGATGTTCTCGTTGTACCGGTTCGGGCGGTCCTTGCGCTCGCCTCTGATGGGTACGCACTGGAGGTCAAAACAGCGACGGGGACCGAGTTGCGCCAAGTTGAGCTTGGCAAGATCGTCGATGCGATGGTCGAAGTGGACGGCGACATCGATGAAGGCGACGAGGTCGTTGTTCCTTCCGACCAGTTCGGCGGTGAGTCATGAGCGTCAACCCTGTGCTCGAGTTGCGAGACGTCGTCCGGGAATACCCCGGCAGCCCTCCCGTCCGAGCCATCGACGGCGTGACACTCCAAATCTCCGCAAGCGAACTCGTCGCCATTGTTGGACCCTCCGGATCCGGTAAATCAACGCTCCTCAACTTGATCGGCACCCTCGACCGTCCGACATCCGGAACGTTGTTGATCGATGCCGTCGACACAAGTGAGTTGACGGACTCTGCACTTGCAGGGCTCCGAGCAGCTCGTCTTGGATTCGTCTTCCAACAGTTTCACCTGCTCGGTGGTATGTCGGCGGTGGACAACGTCGCTACGGGACTGCTTTATCGCGGAGACACAAAGAAGTCCCGCCGAAATCGCAGCGTCGCTGCCCTTGAGCGCGTCGGTCTCGGACATCGACTCGATCACACGCCAAACAAGCTGTCCGGTGGCGAGCGGCAACGAGTCGCCATTGCCCGTGCGCTTGTCGGCGATCCGGCCATCGTTCTTGCCGACGAACCGACCGGCAACTTGGACTCCCGCACCTCGGAAGAAATCGTCGAGCTACTCCATGGGCTTCATCGGGAGGGATCGACCATCGTTGTCATCACACACGACCGCGAGTTGGCAGCGCGGCTGCCCCGGCAGGTGACCGTCCGAGACGGTCAGATCGAAGACGACGAGCGCGATCCGTCGAACCACGATTGCACGGACCACAACGGCTTGATCGGAGCAACCTCATGAGCGGCGCAACGATGCGCATACCTCGACTGCGTCGAAAGCGAAGAGGACCATGGCGATCGAAGCTGCGAACCGTCGACATGTTCGCGACCGGCACCGTCGGTCTGCGGACCCGCAAGGCACGGGCGGCCTTTACCGCTCTCGGGATCGCAATCGGGATTGCGTCGATGGTCTCGGTCATGGGGATCTCGGCATCCAGCCGGGCGGACCTTCTTGCCGAGCTCGACAAACTCGGAACCAATCTGCTCCAAGTTCGCCCCGGCCAAACAACATTCGGCGATGCTGCGCCGCTCTCGGCTGATGCCCCCGCAATGGTGCGACGGGTTGGTCCCGTGCAGTCTGCGACGTCGCTCAGTCAGATCAAGACGACGGTGCAGCGGAACGACGCAGTCGACAAGGACGACCAAAACGGCATCACGACAATGGGCTCAGAAGTCAATCTTCCTGCGACCCTTGGAGCGACCTTGGCATCCGGCCGAACTCACGACGAAGCGTCGGTGCGCCTGCCGACCGTCGTGCTCGGCTCAGTCGCGGCGCAACGTCTTGGAATCGACAACGTCGATGACGGGCCTCGGATCCTCATCGGCGGCGAATGGTTCAACGTCATCGGTATTCTCGATTCGTTGCCGCTCAATCCGGATATCGATCGTGCGGCCCTCATCGGGCTCGAAAGCGCTCGGGACATATTCGGAGTCAAGGCCCTCCCATCCGCCATCTACGTGCGTACCGACCCGGCCCAGGTCGAGGCGGTTCGAGGAGTTCTCGCTCGCACCGCAAGTCCAGGGAGTCCCAACGAGGTCGACGTATCTCGCCCTTCAGATGCTCTGGCTGCCCGTGCGGAGGTCGACAAGAACCTCCAAACGCTGCTGCTCGGACTTGGCGGAGTCGCGTTGCTCGTTGGCGGGGTGGGGATCGCCAACGTGATGGTCATCTCCGTGCTGGAACGACAGGGTGAGATTGGAGTTCGCCGAGCATTGGGCGCCACTCGTTCGCACATCCGCAACCAGTTCGTCGTGGAGAGCACCCTCTTATCGCTGATCGGAGGAGTGCTCGGCGTGGCCATCGGCTTTGGCGTCACGACGGTCTACGCCCGCAGACAAGAGTGGCTCGTCGACCTCCCGATGCAAGGCCTGGTCTTCGGCGTCGCCGCCGCGCTGGTCATCGGCGCAGTAGCCGGGCTCTATCCCGCTGTTCGAGCCGCTCGTCTGGACCCGGCAGTTGCCGTTCGTCCAGCAGCCTGACGCGGTAGGTTCGGGCCACTATGCGCCTCCTGGTCGTCGAAGACGACGATGACATTGCGTTGGTCATCGAAGAGACCTTGCGGCTCGACGGCCACTCGATCGATCGAGTGGCCGTCGAGCCGCAAGGTCTCTTCGATGACCAACGCAATGTCATCGTCGTC
>CALHCB010000196.1 GCA_937930695.1 uncultured Acidimicrobiales bacterium
GGTGACGCTGAGTCGAACGCCGCTGATGCGCCCGTGACGACCGTCGCCGAGGAAGCGATGGAGGACGAAGCGATGGAGGACGACGCCATGGAAGACGACGCCATGGAAGACGACGCCATGGAAGACGACGCCATGGAAGACGACGCCATGGAAGACGACGCCATGGAAGACGACGCCATGGAAGACGACGCCATGAGTGAGGGTCGACCCGTCCTCAACGTGACCTTCGAAGGTCTCGAACCGCTGGGCGACGATTTTGACTACGAGGTGTGGACAATTGTCGACGATGCCCCGGTCGCGGGCGGGCTCTTCGATATCACTGACGATGGATCAATCGAGATCACTTCGGACCAAGACCATCTCTACGGCCACGAAGGTTCCTCAGCGGTCGTCATCACGATCGAGCCTTCGGTCGGTGACGATCCTGCTCCGTCAGACACTCATGTACTCGCCGGCGATGTCGCCGACGACGGAACCTTCGATCTCTCAATCGGCCATCCCGCAGCGCTCGGAACTGACTTCGCTGATGCGTCCGGCAGCTTCATTCTCGGCACCCCGACGAACGATCCAGATGCGGACGAACTCTCCGGCGTGTGGTTCCTGAGCGTGCCCGGCCCAGAAGCGAGCCTCGATCTCCCCGAGCTCCCTGCGGGCTGGGCGTATGAGGGTTGGGCAGTCATCGACGGTCAGCCCGTCAGCACCGGCCGCTTTCTTGATGGGGCTGCTGCCGATGACTTCAACGGCTTCTCTGGCCCGAACGATGGCCCCGCCTACCCCGGCGAGGACTTCATCATCAACGCTCCCGATGGCCTCACCTTCCCGACCGATCTCACCGAGTCGACGATCGTCATCAGTGTTGAGCCCGATGCCGACAACAGCCCAGCGCCGTTCGCCCTCAAGCCACTCGTGGCCGAGGTCTCCGCAGGTGTCGGTGACCACCAGAACATCGAGCTCGGTGCCGGTCCGGTCGCCATCAGCGGCTCAGGATCGATGATGGGCTAACCCAAGATCGCTGTCGGCGGTGACCCCCTACCGCCGACAGCCACATCCCGAAAACTCGCTCCCCCAGGCGCCCTGGCTCCTCAATCACACTGGTTGAGGAGCTCGGGCGTCGCCAGGTTTTGGAGCCTTCTCCGAGGGCAAACCGCTTGCTGGTTGGGCGCAAACCGGTGTCGTCGAAGGTGGTTCATATCAACCGGATCAACCCGGAAAACACCGAACCAAGGGACTGACATGACTGCCACCATTTCCACCGAGAACAAGAACAACAAGAACAACAAGAACACCGCAAGCTCCACCACCATGGAGCAGCCGACGATCACGCTTCCCGAACCGCTCCAGTCCTCACCGACCCCGCCCGCTTCAACCCCTCCCGGCCCCCTTCCAAAGGCCGGCCGCCGCTGGGCAGTACCGGTAGGGGTCGCTGCGATGTTGTTCGTCGCCGGTGTCGGCGTGGTGGCAGCCAACTCCTCGGGCTCGACAACCGAGCCCGAGTCGCCAGACATTGGGCTCTCCCAGCGCATGCAGGCCTCGATCGACAACGCCGTCGCAGGGCAGGACGCCACGTTCAGTGTTGCATCGTCCGACTTCGGCACCTTGCAGCGGGAAGGAACACTCCAAGCTGCGCCAGCCAACTTCGACCTTTCACAACAAATGATCCAGGAGTCGATCGACAACGCCCTTGCGGACAATGCCCCAGCAACTCCCGAGTCGGTCGGGGGCGGCTACTGGCTGCCCTCCTCCCCGATCAGCGAAGTCAGTGAAACCATCCCGGCCCCGGCAAGCGGGTTGCCTGACGGATATTGGGCCCCGACGGCCCCAGGAGGCTCAGCTGTGTACTGGGGCATCCCCACCGGCGGACCTTCCGACGCCGCATGGACGCCAGCCGCCGACTTCGACCCGAGCCAGTTCGTGTTCTGCAAGTCCTCCTACTGCTGAAGCGACGCATGACTCGCCCCTCTAACCGGTGGATGAACCCGACCTGGGTCGTCCACCGGTTCGGCGCGGCTCAGCCGCCGGAAGACATCCCGAACAAGACCGAGACCTACGATGAGCACACAAACTGGAGGGACGTCATGCCAATGATTGTCAGTACCGAGAAGCTCGCGGCGATGCTCCATCAGGTGGATCCGCCCGCAGACGCGCTCGCTGAGGCCCACAACACCCGGAAGCCCGAGGAAGATGAGGCGTCGCTCCCGGGCAGACACCAGTTCTTCCATGACGTACTTGCCTCTCGGTATGCCCCGCCTGACCATGTAGATGCGGTCATCCTGGACTGGGCCGAGGGGCCAGAACTCCCAGATTGGGCCGAGTCCGAACGCCTCGACAACGGGGCAGACTTCTTCGCTCAATGGGGCATCGAACTGGGATTGGGGTTGTTCCTCTCGTCGCTCCCGCTGGCCTATGCATCCAAGAAGGGTGTGCAAGTCCTCGCTCTCACTGCCCGGCTCGAAACCGATACGAAACGGCGAATCGTCGAAACGGCCCAGTTCGTCCTCGACGTCACGAAAAAGGGCGCGCTTCAGCCTGGCGAGGAGGGATACGTCGCGGCTCGACAAATCCGTCTCATGCATGCCGGAGTCCGAGACATGATCCGGCACGACCCTCGAGTCCCGCTCACTGACGACACAACCGTGTGGCCACGGTGGGAAAACGATTGGGGTGAGCCGATCAACCAGCAGCACCTGCTCGGAACCATGCTGTCCTTCAGCTCATCGTTGCTCATGGTCCTCGACAAGTTCGATGCCACCTACGACGCTCGAGGGGCCGAGGATTACTGCCTACTGTGGAATGTGGTCGGCTGGTTGCTCGGCATCGACGAATCAATTCTCCCGATGGATCGGGCCGAGATGGACCGACTCACTGCGGAGATTCGGCACCTCAATGAGGCGGAGTGCGAAGCCGGCAAGCTGATGATGGCGGCCTTGCTCGAACTCGTCCATTCGCTCGTCAAGGTTCCAGGTTTTGTCAGGGGCTATCCCGCCACACTCGCTCGGTTCCTCATTTCTGATGAGACCGCTGATCTCCTCGGTGTGCCACCGTCGGATTGGACGCGTGTGTTCATCCACCTCGGCCAACGCACCAACCGAAAACTCTCGGTGCACGCCGCCCGAAAGAGGATGACGCGATCACTTCTCCGGTTCTACTCGCGAGGTGTCCTGAAAGGCTTCGTTCTCGTCGAGCGGGGCGACGATCGACCGAAGTTTTCCATCCCGACAAGCCTTGGAGCGCTTACCAAGCCCAGCTGATTCGGATCTTGGCCGCTAGCCCCGGTCGTCGGTCAACCACTGATGACCTTCCCAAGCGATGCGCTTCGGTGAGCCGCAAATGGCACGTGATGCGGCCATACCGGACATCACCGTTGCCTCGACTGCGCCAAGGTTGAAGGAGTTGGACGTCCAATCGCCAGCGAGAATCAAGTTGGCCAACCCGGACTCATCGGCCCGCAACCGAGCGCCGATGGTTCCGGGCAGCGATTGCACATAGCGTTCCGTCGGCGTCCAGTTCGCTCGCCAGTACTGCTGATCGAACGGCTCAGATGAGCCGTCGGTGCGGGTTACGAGAAGGTCCTGGCGAAAAGTCCCGTCTTCTCCGACAGCATCCGGCCACTGCGGACCAATCTGGTCGAGATAGGAACGCGCATCTGCCTTGGCACGCGCCGTGGTCGACGCCTGCGTGTCGCCCTCCACATCATCGATGACACCACAGAAGTACCAAACGGCTGCAGGCGGCCCTTCCTCTGGCCAGTTCTCCGACCAAAGCACCTGTGAGTTGTCCGCACCGGTATCGAGAGGTTCGATGAACGTCGACGTCGCAACTTCTCCATACGGGAAGCCCAGCACCGCGGGAGAGGTGTTCAACCAGATCTGGAACGCCTGAGTCATGATCGTGTGGGTCTGGCTGAGCATCTGCTCGAATGCCGGACTCGCCGCCATCACCTCGCTACAGATTGATGGCAGTGCGGCGGCGGAGATGGCCAACACAACATCGTCGAAATCGGTTCCCAGTCGCAGCTCGACCGTTTCCGCATCCGGAGCGTGGTCGCCCGCCTCGAAATCAAGTCCCGCTTCACGTAGCTGCTCCCCGTCGACCAACTGGTCCCAATTCGGCTCACTCGGCCAACACCGCAAGCTCCCCGCTCCAGACCCGGACGCGTCGGCCCGGACCGTGACGTCCCGCAACGGCTCGTACGAACCCGAGACGAACTCGGCCTGGCGAACGATGCCGATGCCGTCGACGACACCTCTGTCGGCGTCGACACCGACACGAGTCACCTTGCTGAAGAACTCGAACTTGACGCCGCGAGCAACGAGAGTCTCGTACATCGGCGCGATCGCGGTATCCCCCATTCCGGCGCTTGCTTGCCACATCACACTGCCCCGGCCGGGAAGATTCGTCCGCCACATGGCATAGAGCGCAACACCGGCAGCGATCCGTCCTTCGCCAGCTCGTTCGGTAGTTGACGGATCAGGGTTGGTGACCGCCGGCCCCGCAGAGCCGGCAAACACCTGGTCATAGGACGCCCGAACGTCCGGACCTTCCAGAGTGGTCGGTTTGGCACCGTGACCCGCGAGCCACTCACGAAAGTCCTGATCGTCGATTTGTCCGAATCCGAGCGTCAACACGTCGTCGCGAATCATGCCGATCACCGACGTCAGGAACACGTCGATCAAGGAGAACCAGTGGCGTGTTGCATCATGTTCGACGTGATCGCGAACATGGCGCCGCCAGATCTGGTTGCGCAACCGTTCCAACGCCCACGCCACCGGGTGGATGTGGCGACGATCAGTGCCTCCGTGTCGGTGCCTCCGATCGAGGTGACGTCCTACTGCCCCAACCATCACCGCCTCGAGTCGATCGCC
>CALHCB010000197.1 GCA_937930695.1 uncultured Acidimicrobiales bacterium
CGGTCGGATGCAGGGATCACGACCCGACGATCGGATTCGCGATCTGATCCTGCGCATGGCCGAGCAAGCAACGATGTTGACCTTGCGTGCCGGTGAGGCGTACAAGAATCTCGATGCGGAGATGGCTGCTTCGATCGACGCGCTTGACGACGTGCTCGACGACTTGCATCGAACGTTCATCCAGACGGTCATCCAAAGTTCTCGTCATGGCGAACTTGAAGCACACGAGACCTTGCAGCTTGCCATGATCGGCCGGTTCTATGAGCGCATTGGTGACCATGCGGAGAACATGGGGGAGCGGATCCGCTACATCATCGATGGGTGGACCCCCGAAAACGCCGGTGCAGAACGAGCACGAGCCAGAGCAGCAGGCGAGAGCGAAGTCGAGGAGCAACTCAATACTGGTCGAGGGCTGGCCATCATTGATTCCATTGCTGAGGAGCGCCGAATTGATGCCACTCGTCGTGACTTCGTGGCCAATGTGAGCCATGAGCTCAAGACGCCGATCGGAGCGATCTCGCTCCTGGCTGAAACGCTGGCCGACGCTGGACCAGAAGACGATCGCGATCGGCTGACCCGCCATCTCAATCGGGAAGTGAAGCGAGTCGAGAGCATCATCGATGACCTTCTCGAACTCACTCGCCTCGAGGAGTTCGATCCCGACTCAGAGACGCTCGCCGTCGACGATCTCGTCCATCAGGCGATTGATATCGCACGCGGACTAGCCGACGCTCGTGGCATCGGACTTGCCGTTGTCGGGGCGCCCAGCGGTGTATCAATCGAGGGGGAGCGGCGTCAGGTTGTGCGAGCGTTCGTGAACCTGATCGACAACGCCATTCGGTACTCCGATTCTGAGACCCAGGTGACGGTGACGATCGATCCCATACAAGATGCGGTCGACGTGCAGGTTTCTGACTCCGGAGTAGGAATCGCTCGACCAGAGCTCGAACGAATCTTCGAACGCTTCTATCGGGTGGACCCGGCGAGAAGTCGAGAGACCGGCGGGACCGGCCTCGGTCTCTCCATCGTTCGTCATGTCGCTGACAATCACGGCGGCCGGGTCATCGTGGAGTCCAAGCTGGGTCGGGGCACGACCTTCACCATGCAGTTCCCCACAGGGGCTGACTCGGTTCCAGCGATCAGCCCAGACTCAGATACGTAATGGCGTCGTCGACGACGGTCCTCGTAGTCGACGATGAGCCGGCCTTTCGCGACGCGTTGGAGCAGGCGTTGCGACGTGAGGGTTTTCGCGTCCATACCGCTGAGGATGGCGAGCAAGCGGTCGAACTCTTTGACTCCGTCCATCCTCACATCGTGTTGCTCGACGTGATGCTGCCGAGAATGTCCGGAATCGATGTGTGTCGCTACATCAGGTCCAAGGCGGACACCCCGGTCATCATGGTGTCCGCTCGTTCCGAGGAGATCGACGCAGTCGTCGCCCTCGAGGTCGGCGCCGATGACTACATCACCAAGCCCTATCGCCTTCGGGAACTGATCGCTCGAATGCGGACGGTGATTCGTCGTTCCGGCCCGGGAACCGAAACCGGGATCGTGGAGGATCTGACCGTTGGCCCAGTCGAGTTGGACCGCGAGCGGCACGAAGTTCGAGTGAACGGCGAGGTGATTGATCTTCCGTTGAAGGAGTTTCAGCTCCTGACCGAACTCATGCAACAAGCCGGTTACGTTGTGACGCGCGACGATTTGATCAACCGCGTCTGGGGCTATGACTACATCGGGGACACCAAGACGCTCGATGTTCACATCAAGCGGCTGCGGTCCAAGGTCGAACCAGATCCCAAGGACCCAACACTCATAACGACGATCCGCGGTCTCGGGTACAAGATGACTCCCTGATCCAAGTCATCCCGTTCGGCGCATTCTTCGGTAGGAATGAGCTGGTTCACGTGGTGTTCATCCAATGTCTTGCCAGGGCTCACCTGGTGTTCGGAACCCCGTGAGATCGCTCTTCTACGTTGCGTGCATGCATCGAACGAAGAAGAATCGCAAGCTGCAATCGATACTGGTGGCGCTGGCCCTCATTGCTGTTTCGTGCGGAGACGCCACTGAATCGGCTGAGGGTGGCGGTGCGACGGATACGAACGTCAGCCCCGGAACTGGCAACGGACTCGAGGGTGATTTCGTGGTTTCTGGGTCGTCGACCGTGTTCCCGATCGTGCAACGCCAGGCCGAAGAGTTCGCGACGATCGAACCTGGTGTCGCAATCGCGGTGGAAGGTCCCGGATCTGGTGACGGAGCCAAGAAGTTCTGCGCCGGCGAGGTGCCGATCGCCAACGCATCTCGAACGTTCAAAGATGAGGAGTTCGCGTTGTGTGAAGAGGCGGGCATCGAGTTCATCGAGCTTCGTCGAGGTATCGATGGCATCAGCGTCATCACCTCGGTCGACAACGATTCGATCGATTGCCTTTCGTTCAACGACCTCTATGCCCTCTTGAGTGATGAAGCGATCGGCTTCGGTTCTTGGTCGGACGCCAACGCGCTGACAAGCGAGTGGTCGGGAACCGAGTTCCCCAATGCTCCACTCGACGTGTTCGGGCCGGGAGAGGAATCGGGAACGTTCGACAGTTTCAACGAGATCGTGATCGAGTCGGTTGGCAAGGGAAAGACGGGGCTCGATCCTGACGGTAGGGACTTTGCCGACATCATTCGTCCGGACTACACCTCGAGTCCGGATGACAATGTCATCGTCGAGGGAATCGCCTCGAGTCAGTATTCGATTGGTTGGGTTGGTTTCGCCTTTGCCAGCGAAGCGGGCGAGGCGGGCAAAGCCAAGCTGCTCAACATCTCGATCGAGGATGGCGGAGACTGCATCGCTCCAACGGCTGCGACCATCGCCTCAGCTGACTTTCCCATCGCCCGCTTCCTCTATACGTATGTAAATGCGGATGCTGCCGCGAACCAATCTGGAGTGGCCGAGTTTGTTGACTACATGCTGTCAGACCAGGGGTACGAGTCTGTCTCGGCGGTTGGCTACGTCGACATGCCGGCTGCGGACATTGAAAAGGCCAACTCCCTCTGGGCAGACCGCACGGTAGGTCGTTCATGGGACTGATGTGTCGCCACCGGCTCCTGGCCCGAGTTCACGGGCCTGTTGGCGAAGTCGGCTGACTTGACTCAGGATTGTCGCTAAACGCGAAACCGGGAGGCGCTTGTGCGCCTCCCGGTTTGCGTTGTGTTCTTTGAGGAGAACTGGCTGGATCAGCCGCCGACTGCGGAGTCGACCTGGCTGAACTTCTCTGATGCGCTGGAACCGAGAGCGGTCACGGCTG
>CALHCB010000198.1 GCA_937930695.1 uncultured Acidimicrobiales bacterium
CTGGAGGGGTGTCTTCGACGATGTCGATGGGGTCGGCAGCACCGTCTCGTTCCCGGTCTTCTTGACGATCCTGCCGGTCGGTCGGCTCGTTGTTTGGGTCGAGGTCCTTGCCTTCCTCCTTCGGATCTTTCGTCGGTTCTGCGAGATCGGCCTTGTTGATTGATGGGATGACGGTTCGGTCATCTTTGAGTTCCTTGGGCTCTTCACCCTTGATGATCTCCGGCTCGTTGTCTGGTCGCGCAGTGCGCGCCTCGACCTCGCCTTCGGGTTTCGTCTCTTGCTTTGGCTCTGGCTTGGTGTCGCGCGAGTCCTTCTCGTCGGTCAGGTCGATCGGAAGATCTTCGAGAACAAGGGGCTCCTTTTCGACGATGGCCGAATCGATCTTCACCTCCGGCTTCGAGGCCTCGACCTCACGTTGCGTCTTGGGTTCGCCCTTGGCCGTGACTGCTTCGACCTTGACAGGCTCGTTGTCCTTGCTCGCCGCGTCAGCCTTGACTGCTTCCTCGGCTTTCGGTGTGTCCTTGCTCGTGTCTTTGGCGTCGATGACCAGTTTGTCGCTCATTCGGTGTCCCTCCGGTTGATTGCCGTGATGATGGACGAGGTGCCGTTACGCGAGCGTTACGTGGCGAGGTGCCAAACACCAAGATGCAGTCGGGCACCGAATGTTCTGGCACACTTCGGCACGAGGGGGCGACGATGTCCGGGGGCAGACACAACGGAGAACGACGCATGATTGTCCGACTCACGGGCGAGATTGGTGTGACCGTCCACGGGGAACCCGCGCCGCTTCGGGGGGTTAAACAACTTGCGTTGCTGGCTCGACTTGCGCTCGATGTTGGCTCGACTGTTCCGCGTGAGCGGTTGCTTGATGACCTGTGGGAGGGGCAGCGGCTTGAGTCGGGAAGCGGAGCTCTGCGAGTGCAGGTCAACCGACTGCGTAAGGCGTTGGAGAAGGTGGGGATGGCTGACGCGATTATCACCGAACCTGACGGGTATCGCCTCGACCTGTCCCGTGCTGCGGTTGATGTGTTCGCGGCCGAAGACAAGACGACCGAAGCTCTCACGCTTGCGGATCGAGATCCTGCCGCGGCGGTGGAATGTTATGAGGATGCGTCGAGGCTGATCACCGGCCTACCGCTGGTGGGACTGGAAGACTTCGCCTTCGCCCGAGAGGCCACAAGTCAGATCTCGATGATGGTGTCAGCAGGACGTCGGCAGTGGGCGCGGGCAATGGTCCAGAGTGGTGACCCGGAGGCGGCGGTTGCCCTGCTGGACGGTCAGGTGCTGCTCGATCCACTCGATTCGGGGGCCGTCGTGCAGCTCATGCAGGCATACCGAGCGACGGGCAGACCGCACTTAGCTCTGCAAGTCGCCGGCGACCATCGCCAAGAACTTTTGGCTGCGGGTCTGTCGGTCACGGATGCTCTTGTCGAGGAGGAGCAACGGGCGCTCGGCGGTGCCGAAGATGGGCACCGGCGACCGGCATTGATCGGACGAGAGCCGGAGTGTGCGCTCGTTGGAGCCGCGGTGTCCGGCCTCGAGTCGGGGCACGGCAGCGTGTTGCTTCTGACGGGTAGCCCAGGGGTCGGCAAGACGGCTCTGCTGGACTGGGTGTCGGATCGGTTCGGTGAGCCGTCTGCTCGGACAATGCATCGAGGGTCCGGCGATCGGCTCGAGGCAGATCTTCCACTTCAGGTCATCCGTGATCTCTTCTCCGAAGTGCCAGAAGTGACCATGGCAATCGATCGTGCCATGAACGAGCTCGCAGAGCGGACATCCAGTCCTGCCGGATCCGAGACAGACTCGGCGCCGGACTGGGCGCGGCTGGCGGCGAGCAACGATCTCATTGATGTCTTGCGAGCCGCGATCTCCGCGCCGGTGGTGCTGTTGGTCGATGACGTTCACTGGGCTGACGAATCGTCCCTGCACGTATTGCGCCGGCTCGCCCGGCTGTCCGTTCAGCTTCCGATCGTGATCGTCGCCGCAGGTCGACCCAAGGAGCGCGGTGACTGGCGCGACCAGCTCGCGGTTGGTCGAGCGCAATTCGTTGCTTTGGAATCGCTCGACGTTGAAACGTCAGTTCGGCTCGCGCAATCCATCCTCGAGGAGGACGTGAACCCGCTCGCTCGGCGAGCAATCGAGCAAACTGGTGGACTGCCGCTTCTCGTTGTCGAGCTCGCTCGTTCGTTGCGCAGCGGCGTCGGTCTTGTCGAAGCTGGGGGGCGAATCGTGCTGGCTGGCAGCGAGACTCCCGATTCGTTCCTCGAACTCGTCCGATCCAGGTTGGACGACCTCTCTCCTGAAATCATGGAGGTGTGTCAGGGAGTCGCCATCCTTGGTCGGCACGCGACGATGGAACGCCTTGCCGCACTGGTCGAGCGTCGTCCGCTCGTCGTTGTGCGTCACGTCCAGACGGCCTCAGACCGGGGTGTATTGGGGACGACCGGCGCTCGCGTCGAGTTTCGTCACGACATCATTCGTGAGGCCGTCGACGGAGGAATCGCATCCGCTTCGCGTCCGATTCTTCACCGCCATGCGGCCGAGATCCTCGCAGCTGGGGGAGCCCCTGTGACTTCAGTCGCCGCCCATGCTGCCATTGCGTCGGCGAGCGAGGGTGACAGCGACGTCGTGGAGTGGCTTCGCCAGGCGGCGGATCAGACGTCGGCCCTCGAGCCATCGACCGCCTTGGTCTTTCTCGATCGCGCGCTCTCGCTCGCCGTTGGAATGCAGGCTCGGTACGAGATCCAAAGGGCCAAAGTCGAAGCGTTGATTTCCGCTGGTCGAATGTCTGAGGCGAGCGAACTGCTCCAGAACCTGCTGGCAATGCATCCGACGCACAAGCCGGAGCTATCGATCCGGCTTGCTGGTCTCCAGATGTTGTCCCATCAGTCGCCTCAGGCGCTCGAGACAGTTGCTGCTGCCCTCGATGTCGACCCTGGAGCCGCCACTCGTGCAAGGTTGCTCGCGGTTTCTTCGCTCATTTCCCTGAATCAGCTCGATTGTGAAATCGCATCCGAGACAGCGCTCGCAGCTGACGCACTCGGAGCACAGGTCGGGGATCTGCCGTCGCGGAGCATCGCGTGCGGAATGCTCGGTCGCCTTCGCTCGTTCGACTATCAGACCAAGGAAGGACTTCGGTACGCCCGGATGGCAGTGGAGTTCGCTGAAGCCGACGTGACAGGCGAAGCGCACACCTATCAACCCTGGTCAGTGTTGGCGATGTCGGCGCTCGATATGGACGCTCACCAAGATGTCGAGCGAGCGACTGAGGAAGGCATTCGTCGAGCTCGTGAATTTTACGCACCGTGGAGCGAGCCCATCTATCGGATACTTGGCGCCTCCCTGGCCTACCGTCGAGGACAGCTCGACCAAGTCGTCGCTACTTCAGAAGAAATCCTCGCTCACCAGAACGATGTCGGCTTGGGTCCTGTGGATTCTTGGGCCGAAGCCTTTCTCTCCCTGATCGCGACCCGTGTGGGCGACGCCGACCGAGCCGCGCATCACGCAAAGGTGGCCGAAGAGGCGGCGGCAAACTCGAGCAACCCGCTAGGTGGTGACTTCGTCATGATGGCGACGGCGCTCGCCGATGCGGCACAAGGAAAAACCGACGAGGCAATCGACAACTTGCGAGCCGGGTGGGATCTGTTCGATGCCATCAATGTTCGAACATGCCTGCCAGTCCTGGCGCCAACACTTGCCCGTCTCTCCGTGGCCGGTCATCGTGAAGACGCCGCCGTAGGCGTTGTCGATGAATGCGCCCTCGTCGCGCAACGCACTGGCGTGGTGGGCTACCGAGCTCTCGCGAATCGAGTGCGCGGGATCATCGATGCCGACGCCGGAGCGCTCGAAGTCGCCTGCACGTTGTATGCGAAGACCGAACGTCACCTGGACCTTTTCGATACTCGGGCCGAGCTCCGGGCTGTCCGTGAGGGCGGCGACCTATCCAGGGCGTTGGGCTAGAACGCAGGCTCGGCGCTAGCCCGGCTCTGGGTTGTTCTCGGGTCGATCGTCTCGACCCTCCTCGAACCACGGCTCGGTGGGGGGACCGTTGTGTTGAAGCTGGTCGAGGAAGTCCGGCAGGTTGAGCGGATAGACCGGCTCAGCCATCTCGCGGATCTCGTCGGACCCGAGGAAGCGCAGCTCGGTGATCGCGGCCAACTCGATGGCTTCCCAAGCCTGAGGCCGGGGCACGAAACCCGAATCGACCCGGACGAGGTAGAAGGTCTCGAAGCTGTCATACCAGATTGCGTCCATTGAGAACACGCTGCGACGAGTCATGACGACGGGCCCGAGATCTGCGGGCGACCCGAGCCGGAGGCCGACCTCTTCCCACAGTTCACGCGTCGCCCCTTCCGCTGCGCTCTCGCCCGCGTCGATCCCACCACCGGGGGTCCACCAGAATCCGCCCCGTTTAGGGTTCTGCGGGTCCTCACCTCGAATCATGAGGGCGCGGTGGTCGTCGTCGACCACGAAGATCCGGCCCGACGGCCGAACAATCAGTTCAGTCCCCGGCGGTGGTGTCGCCATGGTCATCTCCGTCGGTCGCTGAAGTCTCGCCGTCAGGATCGTTGGTTAGATCACGAAGGGCAGACAGCTCGGAGTTGTCGCCCCGAAATTCGCCGAAGACCGTCCAGGCCACCGCGAGAACCGAAACGACGAGCAGCGGAGTGCGGTATTGGGCGATCCAATCGAGCACTCGTTGGATAGGGGACTCGAATGCTTCACCCGCTCGCCGAACCAAAAACAAGCGGGTGAGGGTGCCCGTTACGTTGAGGGCTACAAACGTTCGAATCTTGACGCCTGTGGCCCCGGCAAGGGCACAGATGATGTTGTTCGGCATCGCGAAAATCAAGATGCCCGAGTACTTGCGGAAGCCCTGAGACCCCGAGTCGACGAACGGCCCATAGGTGCGGGATCGTTTCTTGATCCACGCCAGAATCCGGTCGCCAAACCAGAAGCCGAGCAGATAGTTGACCGGGTCGGAGAAGACAAGCCTCGAGAACCCGACTGTGTAGTACGGAATGGCATCAAGCTTGTTGGTGACCAACACCAGGATCGCGTTGCGCGGATTGAGCGCCATTGCCAACAGCGGCCGGCTGTTCACGAGATCGGCAGCGAGTGCCTGACCGACCCAACCAGCGACAAGAGAGATAGCAGCGATCGTGACCGCGCCGATCACAATGGGTCGAGCGGGCGGCTGGCCCCGTTGCAGTAGCGCGGATTGACTCACCGCATGAGTCTGCCCGCTTCATGTCGTCGTCAGGTGGCACAGCCGATCTCTGAGGTCAACGTCGCAGAGATCGACGATTGAAGGACGTGTCTAGGCCGGAGCGACAGACGAATCCGGAACCCAGTTGCCATGGAAACCAACCGGCACGTGATGAGGGAGTGTGATGCGTGCGACCTCGGGAGCGGAGAGGTCGTTCGCATCGAGAATGCACAGTTCGGCCCCGAGTGATTCACCCTCTCCCGAGTTCGCATCGTGCACCAACGTGATGATCCAGCCGTCGTCTTCGGCATTGCTGTCTTCCTTGGGAATGAAGACCGGCTCTGCGCCACCCCGCCCTGTGCCGTAGCTGTGTTCGGTGATCTCACCGGTCCGGTAGTCCGTCTTGAAGGTTGAACCGTGCAGCATCGACCCGCCATAGAGCACCTCTGCGGTGTAGCCATAGCGATGTGGCTTGAGACCCATTCGGGGATCGTGGCGAGGGAACTCATGCCCACGGTCATCAATGCGTTCCTCGTTGACCTTGTGAGTTTCTGGGTTGATGGTCCAACGATCGAGCGTTGGCGGAGCGTCGCCGAATGGCCCGAGCTGATCGGTGTCGAACATGCGCTCGTAGCGGCAGAAATCGATGACGACGTTTCCGTCGGCATCGTCATAGGCATTGAGCGGATGGAACGTCGCACACGGATCGACGTCACACCAAATGATGTCTTCGCCATCCGAGCTGTTGCGGGGCAAGAGACCAAGCCGAGTTGGGTGGTCGTGATTCCAGCCAAACGGGACGTTGATGCCCTTGGCCATGGCATCGAAACTGATCGTGACCGACAGATCGAAGACAACAGCGAAGCGATCGGTGATCGAGATGTCGTGCACCATGGGCATGTCGGGCACCGGGATGTCGACGGTCTTGTTCACTCGTCCGTCCTCGCCAACCACCACGTATTGAATGTGGTCGACCAAGTCAGGCCAGCAGTAGGTCATGGCGTGGAGTTCGCGAGTTGAAGGATCGAACTTCGGATGAGCCGAGAATGCAGCAGGCAACGTGCCTTCGAAGTCGTTGCGGGCCACCGTGTCGAGCTCGTAGGTCAACTCGCACGGCGTGCCGCCGCCTTCGACCATGGCCCACGTCTTGCCAGCGAAGCCGCCAACGTTGGTGTTCGGTCCGTTGCTGGTCCGTCCACCGAATCCTGGACCTCCGACCGGTTCTTCATTGAGCGCTTGGGCAATGGCATCGGAGCGCACCCATCGATTCCGATACCACTCCGCCTTGCCGTCGCGAAGCCGAACGCCGTGCACCATTCCGTCACCTGAGAACCAGTGGTGCTGCATCGGATCGGCCGGATCGGCAACCGGGTTCGGTCCGTTTCTCAACCAGCGCCCCTCGAGTTCTGCGGGGATGGTGCCAACGACAGGCAGGTCCAGCGCCGTGACTTCGGTGGAGACGGGAGCGCACATGCCTTGCAGATACCGATTTGTAGTGTGAGCAAGTTGGTCGGTCATCGAAGACTCCTCGAAAGTGCAGCGGGTAGACGAGAGGTTTACAACTGTAAACTTCCCGTAGTGAACACGTTATGTGAACACCTGTCAACCTACACTTGTGTGCATGGCCACGAAGGAAAGGTTGATCAGCTCAGCCGTCGAGTTGATCGTTGCGGAGGGATCAATTGACCGTGTGTCGATGCGCTCCATCGCTAAGCGAGCCGGCGTCAGCCCAACCGCTGTGTACCGGCACTACGCCAACTTCGAGGAACTCGTCGCCGCAACGATGGCCTGGACCTGGTTGCAGTTCGATCTCGCGGTCAATGGCGAGATCGGCGAGTCGACGCACCCGCACGCCACGCTGCAGGCGAGCGGCGAGGCTTACCTGCGGTTCGCTCTTGCCAAACCCGGGATGTATCGGGTGCTGTTCTCGATCGACGACCAAGCTTCGGGGCTGCGGGACGAGTTTGGGATGCCCGTCTTCGGCAAGTTGGTTGAAAAGGTCGATGCTGTTCTTCAGGCCAACAACGACGAGAGGGAACCGCTCGCTGTGGCCACGAGCGTTTTTACCTGGATTCACGGCATCGCTGATCTTCAGCTCACGGGTCTTGCCTTGCACGGCGGGACGATTGAGGAGCAGGTGCGGTCGATGATGAGCGATCTTCGTCTGTCGATCTAGCTCTTGGGAGGCGTTGCGGGGAACTCGCGCTTAGCTGCGGCGCGCATCGCGAATCACTTCTTCGGCGGCAAGGCCATAGCCGAGCAGTACATCGTCGTCACCGCCACGAGCAGACAGGAGGAAGCTGGTGGGCATGCCATCTGCATCGACGCCGTTGGGGATGGCTAGGCCACAGAGGTCGAGCATGTTGCCGAGATTTGTGTTTCGCAGTGCCTTCAGGTTGGTGCGACCAAACAGGTCGACATCGGCGTCGAGTGGCGCCACTTCGGGTGCGGTCATCGCAACGGTCGGCATCGCAATGAGCCGCGGTCCGACGACGTCCCAGCAGTCTTCGATCATGCGCTCTCTGGCGGTCAGGATCGAGTGGTAAGAGTGAGCGGACATTGTCTTGCCACCGTTGATTCGCGCAACGACACGCGGATCGACGTTGGCGGCGTCGGGGCCGTCAACCAGCGCCTTGTGGATGAAGTACGCCTCGACCGACGCGAGCGTGCCGTGATCGGCGGTGAGCCGCATGACGTCGGCGAAGGGTTGCAACGGGCCGCGTTCGATGCGCGCCCCGGCAGCTTCCAACCGTTTCAGGCTGGCTTCGAAATTTGTGGCGACGGCGTCGTCGAGATCGTCAAGGCAGACTGTCTCCGGCACGAAGATCACGGCTTCGCGCAGTTCGCGGCGTCTGACGTCGGTTGTGGCGGCTCCACGGAGAACCATGTCGATGAGGAGGCAATCTTCGACGGAACGAGCCAGCGGGCCGACAGTATCGAGCGTCGTCGAGAGAGCAAAGACACCGTCCTTGTCGATGCGGCCCTCGCTGGTTTTGTAACCGACCACACCATTGAAGGCGGCCGGCAGACGAACGGAGCCGCCGGTATCGGTGCCGATACCGCATGGAGCGAGGTTGGCGGCGACCGCGACGCCAGTGCCGGAAGAAGATCCGCCGGGAATGCGATCTGCGCCCGGTGAATGCGGGTTGCGCGGGGTGCCAAAATGAGGATTCAGGCCGAGGCCGGAATAGGCGAACTCGGTCAGATTGGTTTTGCCGAGGCACACCATGCCGCCATTGCCCGCACAGTTGGCATCACGCGATGCGGGCGCGGCACCGCGGCGGGTTGCTGATGCGGCGGTTGTGATTTCGCCTTCGAGGTCGACCAAGTCTTTCCAGACAATCGGTACGCCGTCGAGAGGCGAAAGAGGTCGTCCGGCGGCGATGCGGGCGTCGGCAGCGGCGGCTTCACGGAGTGCGCGCTCGCGGGTGATGCTCGTATAGACATGCGCGGCAGCGGGCGTGTCGGCCTTTGCGAGGTAGTAATCCGCCAGCGCAACGGCGCTTGTCTCTCCGGCGATTAATGCCCGGCCAACGGCGGAGGCGGTTCGCTGTGAGAGCTTGTCGAGATTGGTCATGTCGTTCCCCCAAGAAGAAGGCCACCCGTCAATACAAAAAGGGCGACCGCGAGTTTTACGCTATATCGCGGTTCGAGTGGGTGGCGTTCGCGTGCGACGCAACGCTCCCGGTCACGAACCACGTTCGCTGCGATCGCTCACCGCACCGTGACACGAGCGCAAGTTGCAGCAGCAGGGCCCTAGCGTGTTGTTCTATGAGCGCCGGAGACTCGATCGAACGGGATTGGTCCTTCCTGCGAGAGCCGTTCTGGATTTTCTCCCATGTCTTTGCGCTGAGCGTCGTTACTGCTTTTCTCTTCTTCTGTTTTGGGTGGCAGGTGCCTCGTCACTTCGCTCGGGTCGACGAGAATGTCCTCATCGAAGCACGAGCCTTCGGTGAGCCAATCGATGTGGTCGACGCGATCGATGAACCGATCGACATGCTTGAATTCACCGCAGTCAGCGCATCGGGGCGCTACATCGAACCAGCGCTCGTGCGGGTCGCCAATCGAAGCCAGAAGGGGCAGGCTGGCGATTGGCTCGTCGGATTGTTCGAAACATCGACCGGCGAACTGGTGCTGGTCAACCGCGGCTTCATTACTCGTGATGCTGTTCCAAGCGATCCGGTCGAAGGCGAGCTTCTCGGGTGGTTGCGCGAGTCTCGGGAGCGCGAGCGGTTTGGGGCAACCGATACGGGCGAAGGAGACCGCATTCCCCGACTTGATATTGATGCCATTGGCGATCGATTCGAGGATCGTCTCGGAGGTCGTGATCTCGCCCCGATGTGGATTCAGCTTGCATCCCCGACGCTGGAGACCAGCTTTCCTGAGCCGGTGCCGCTTCCTGAGCTCAACAGCGGGCCGCACCTCAGTTACGCGGTGCAGTGGTTCATCTTCGCGGCACTCGGACTGATCGTGTATGGACTACTCCTTCGCAAACGCGCGGGAGAGCGACCCCAAACTGCGGTTGATGAGGCAGTCGAGGACTACCCTGCGAGTCATGGCGTTTGAATCTGACCCCGGTCTTCTTGCGATGCTCGGCCTTCGGTTGAAAGGGTTCGCTGAGGCGGACGCAATAGCCGGCCTTGTTCGACGTGACACAACAGAGGTTCAGTCGTTGCTCGAGGGCGCGGCCAAAGACGAATTCACGCAGTACCGAGACGGTAGGCGAAGCGGCTGGACGCTCCTGCCGGAGGGTCGAAAAGAGATCGAACGTCGTGCCAGTGCAGAGCTTGACGAGGTTGGCTGTCGCGAGATCGTGCAGGCCGCTTACGAAGACTTTCTGAAACTCAATGGCGAGATGCTCGCTGTCTGCACGCGATGGCAGGTGAAAGACGCTGAGGCGCAAGTTCTCAATGATCACGAGGATCCGGACTACGACGCTGCCGTCATCGCCGAACTCGCGGGCCTCGACGACGGTGTGCAGCCGATCTGCGCAACGCTGAGCGGACTGTTCGAACGGTTCTCCATCTATGCCCCTCGATTCACCGAGTCGCTCGACAAGGTGCGATCCGGCGATCAACGCTGGTTCACCGCTCCGATGATCGAGTCATACCACACCGTCTGGTTCGAACTTCACGAAGATCTTCTGGCAACGCTTGGGATCGATCGAGCATCTGAAAATGCTCACTGATCTCGCAATGCTCACTGTTCTGGCCACGACGCAGCACCCAACGCTGCACGTCGCCACGCCGCACCTCCTCAAGAAAAGGGCTGTTTGATGTCACGCCTCACCCCACCACGATTCGGTTCCGTGCTCACGGCCATGGTCACCCCGTTCGATGCCGACGGACAGCTCGACCTTGACGGAGCAGCCAACTTGGCAAAGTGGCTCACCGAACACGGCAACGACGGAGTTGTCGTCGCGGGAACAACCGGTGAGTCAGCAACCCTGACCCACGACGAGCAGATCGCGCTCGTCACGACCGTTCGAGCCGCCATCCCGAACCATTCGCTGGTCGCGGGAGCGGGAAGCAACGACACTCGGGCAGCGGTCGAGCTCACGGAGCGAGCCGCTGCTGCCGGCGCTGACGGCATCTTGCAGGTCACGCCGTATTACAACCGGCCATCCCAGGCGGGCATCGAGGCGCACTTTCGGGCTTGTGCGGCGGCAACTGACAAGCCAATCGTCGTGTACGACATCCCTGTGCGAACCGGACGCAAGATCTCGACCGACACACTGCTGAGCCTGCTCGAAGTAGACAACATCGTGGCCATCAAGGACGCTGCCGGCGATCCGGGGGAGACCGCTTCGCTGATGGCTCGCGCTCCCGAAGACACCGATCTCTACTCGGGTGACGACAGCCTGACGCTGCCGTTCCTCTCGGTCGGCGGCACCGGCGTGATTGGTGTGGCAACACATTGGGCTGGTGTCGAGATGGCCGAGATGATCGCGGCCTACGCAAAGGGCGACGTTGCCGACGCAATGGCGCTCAACCAGCGATTGATTTCTTCCTATGACTACGAGGCGTACGACGATGCGCCCAACCCTGTTCCCTCAAAGGTGATGATGAATCTTCTTGGTGTACCTGTCGGCGAATGCCGATCCCCGATGGGCTTTGCGCCCGCAGATCTTGTTGATCGAGCGCGCGCTGTTCTGTCTGACCTGGACCGCTTGGCCGAGCTCGGCCGGGCGCTCTGATGGCATCTTCAAGCGAGACCTCTGCGAAGAAGAACTCCAAGAACAGCGGTTCAAAGGGCAAGGCAAGCGACGCAGTCCGAGTTGTTTTTCTGGGCGGTCTGGGTGAGATCGGGCGGAACTGTGCCGCGATCGAAATCAACGATGAAATCATGCTCATCGACTGCGGGCTCATGTTCCCAGATGACGACATGGCAGGCGTCGATCTCGTCCTTCCCGACTTCACCTACCTGCGTGAAAACAAAGACAAGGTCATCGGCGTCGTGGCCACCCACGGTCACGAAGACCACATCGGAGCTCTCGGCTTCTTGCTCGAGGAAATGCCGCTCCAGATCATCGGCTCGCCGCTGACGATCGGCCTGGCCCGCAACCGCATTGAAGAGAAGGGCCTGCTCGGACAAGCGAAGTTTGTCGAAGTGAGCGACAACGATCGCATTCAAATCGGCAACTTCGACATGGAGTTCTTCCCGGTCACCCACTCTGTGCCACACGGCTTCGCCACCGCATTCCACACTCCCCAAGGAGTGATTCTGCACTCGGGCGATTTCAAGCTCGACATGACGCCAGTTGATGGTCGGCTGACTGACCTCGCAGGCATTGGGCACCTCGCGAAAGACGATGGTGTGCGCCTGTTCCTGTGTGACTCGACCAATGCGATCGAGGCCGGCTTTTCGGCTTCAGAAACCTCGATCGGCCAATCGATCCACGACCTCTTCAAAGACAAAGAAGGCCGTCGAATCGTCGTCGCCTGCTTCGCGAGCCACATTCACCGCGTGCAACAGATCGCCGATGCCGCGATTGCCAACGGGCGAATCGTCGCCACGTTGGGGCGTTCGATGAACAAGAACGTTCACCTCGCCCGTCAAATGGGTCTGCTCACAATCCCGGACACGCACCTGCGCAACATTGAGAGCGTTGAAGACATCCCCGACGAGAAGCTCTGCATCATCTCCACTGGATCCCAGGGAGAACCGATGTCGGCACTGGCTCGGATGGCCAGCGGCGACAACAAATGGCTCAAGATCCAAGACGGTGACGTCATCATCTTGTCCTCGCATCCCATTCCCGGAAACGAATCAAGCGTCACGCGCGTTATTGACGGCTTGCTCCGTCGAGGGGCCGAGGTCATCGACTCAAAGACCCATGATGTCCACGCGACGGGTCACGCGAAGGCCGAAGAACTCAAGGTCCTTCATTCGATTGTTCAACCTGAGTGGTTTGTTCCTGTCCACGGCGAATATCGCCACATGACCGAGCACGCTCGGATTGCGACTCGTATGGGAACCGCCGCTGATCACATCACGGTGTGCCAAGACGGTGAGTCCGTGGTGCTCGACGACAAAGGCCTGCGTCGGGGCACTGATGTTCCTGCCGAGTACATCTACGTCGATGGAAACGTCGGCGACCTCGACGAGAGTGTCCTGGGGGAGCGGCGCACACTTGGGACTGACGGCTTTGTGTCCGCGGTGATTCCGCTGCGGATCGAGGGGCCGAACGCGGAACTGCTTCGGTTGCCGGAGATCATCAGCCGTGGTTGGGTGCACGGCGAAGAGGGAGATCAGCTTCGCAAGGATGCGGCTCATGAGGTTCGCAATGCCATCGAAAGTGCGATCAAAGATGGCAAGCGCACGCGCCAGGAACTCGAGCGGATCGCTCGGCGAGTGCTCGGCCGCTTCGTGAACAAGCGGACCCGCCTTCGACCCATGATCGTTCCCGTGGTACTCGGGGCACACGAAGGCAACGAAGAGGCCTAGACCGAGGGTGGGTCGCCCTCACCCCCAACACCATCGGTGACAGATTGTCACGTTCGCCGTGCCGCGGCAAGCGAGCGGAACAAGACGGGCCCGGAACTGTGCCCGCTTGGAGTTGGTCGGGTGGTGTTCTTCGGTGCGATGAGGGTGTCCCGCAGTGTGATTGGTCGACCTGTTAGAGTGGTCGCACTGTGGTTACAACGAATCGGACCCCCCGGTCCGGTCGAGGGGCTGCGGGCGGTCGATCGGCATCAAGTTCAACGCGTGCTTCTGGCACTCGGGGAACTGCTGCTCAGCGTCGCGCTCGCAAACAACGAGAGGCACGCGGTCTTGCATTGATCGCGCTTGGTCTCATCCTCGGCCTGGCTATGTACACCGGCGCAACAGGATCGATTGGATCTTGGCTCGCCAACGCGATCGGCGCAGTTGTGGGACGAATGCGTCTCCTCGTCCCCCTCTTTGCCCTGTGGGGTGGGTGGCACCTGCTTCGAACCGCGCCCGGAAAGAAGAAGAAGGCATCGAGTAAGAAGAAGCCGATCCGGCCACTCAGTGAGACGGTTGGCTGGGTCATGTTGTTCCTCTCGCTCTTTGCAATTCTCGATCTCATCGGTGGTCGACCTGGCTGGGGATCCTCAGCAGAACGTCTCTCGAACGCTGGCGGTTGGCTCGGAGTCTGGGTCGGCGGCAGTTTTGAGAGCTGGTTTGGATTCTGGGGAGAAATCGTTCTCACCACAGCCATGGTGATGATCGCCCTCGTACTGCTCACCGGATTGTCCACTGGATCTGCTGTTGATGTCATCGGTGGAGCCTTCGACCGGGTTCGTGACGGAATCGACGCGGTCCTGCTTCGTCTTGGGCTGAGCACCGCGCACGACGACAAGCCGAAGAAGGCCAAAAAGCAAGCGACAACGGATGCCTCCGGCCTGCTCGACCTTGAATTCCCTGATGATCTGACCATGGTTACAGCTCCTGATGATGGGGAGCTCTTCGATCAGGAGACGTACATCGATCTTCGGGCTGACGGTTCGCCGGAGCCGAGTCCCGATCAACCGTACGATGCACCCGACGTCGCCACGCCGCTTGCGGAATCTGAGCCGTCGAGCTGGGATCTGCCTGCTCCACAGCCCATCATCGAAATCCCCGAAGTTGCCGTCGTTGACGGTATGACACTGGCAGCCCCTCAGCCTGCGGGCGGTAACTGGACGCTCCCGACGATGGAGTTCCTGGAACGCAGCGAAGGGCAAGACGTTGACCGTGCAGGAGTAGAGCGCACAGGACGACAACTCGAGCATGCACTTGCTGAGCACGGTGTCGAGACGCGTCTGATTGGCGTTGTTGTCGGCCCCACCGTCAGCCGCTTCGAACTCGAACTCGGGCCGGGCGTCAAGGTCAACCGAGTCACGAGCCTTCACAAGGACATCGCCTACGCCATGGCGACCCCTGACGTTCGGATTCTTGCTCCCATTCCAGGGAAGCAGGCCATTGGCGTTGAGGTCCCGAACGTTCGCCGCCAGATCATCACTGTCGGAGACCTTCTCGGATCTGAAGAAGCAATCGCTGCGACGCACCCGCTCGATGTGGCACTCGGGCGTGACATCACCGGCAAGACCGTGATGGCCAACCTGGCCAAGATGCCTCACTTGCTGGTCGCTGGACAGACCGGCTCGGGTAAGTCGAGCTGTATCAACTCGATGTTGACCTCGTTGTTGATGCGCACAACACCTGAGCAGGTTCGACTGATCCTGGTCGATCCGAAACGAGTTGAGCTCACGCAGTACGAGCGTCTTCCCCATCTCTTGACCGAGGTCGTCACCGATCCCAAGAAGGCAGCCAACGCACTCGCATGGGGCGTTCGAGAAATGGAGCGTCGATACGACGCTCTGTCTGAAGTCAGCGTGCGTGACATCGATGGCTACAACAAGGCTGTCGATGAAGGACGCCTTGCTCCGGTGATGGACCCGAGCGGCGACATGGTCGAACGCGAACGCCTGAGCTACATCGTCATCATTCTTGACGAACTCGCCGATCTCATGATGGTGGCGGCACGTGACGTCGAAGAGTCGATCTGTCGTATCGCCCAGAAGGCCCGCGCGGTCGGTATTCACCTCGTGATCGCCACCCAGCGCCCTTCGACCAACGTCATCACCGGCCTCATCAAGGCCAACGTTCCGGCCCGTCTTGCGTTCGCCGTGTCGAGCCTCACCGATTCTCGAGTAGTTCTCGACCAGGCCGGCGCCGAGCGTCTTGTCGGTCGGGGGGACGGTTTGTTGCTCGATGGCTCGACCAGCACTGCGGCTCGATTCCAGGGTGCATGGATCACCGAAGAAGAGGTCTCGAACCTCGTCGATCACTGGCAGAAGCAGGCGCCCGAGGTTGTCTTCGACAGCCGGGTGCAGGGCGAAGAAGTCTCACAAGCTGCTGCGGCACTGCCTGGTGGCACCACCGGCGACGACGACGATGATGAACTCGTGCTGCAAGCCATCGAGCTTGTTGTGCGCTCACAGCTTGGTTCCACATCGATGCTGCAGCGCAAGTTGCGCGTTGGGTTCGCTCGCGCTGGTCGTCTGATGGACATCATGGAAGAGCGCGGCGTCGTTGGTCCGACCGTTGGGTCCAAAGCTCGCGACGTCCTGATGACCCCAGAGGATCTCGACACCGGTCGTTGGCCCGCTGCGATGCGGACCGGTACCGCTCCTTCGCCGGCTGCAGCTCCCGTGGTTGCCTCAGCGTCGCGGCCAGCCTCCGCTCCAACGCCGGCTCCGGCACCACCACCACCAACCATTGCTGCAGTGCCTGACGTCGCCACGTCGTCGGACTTTGACGAGCCGTTCTCATCGGTTGCGGTCAAGGATCCGTCGGGGGAGATGGACCTCGGTCCCTCTAGCGATCGAGATGCCCTTGTGGATCGTCCTTTCACCGGATTCGGGTTCGACGATGACGATGAGTTCGCCGACGACGGATTCGATGCGGCGCTGGCTCCTCCACCGGGCTACCGGCAACCCGACTAGCGACGTGCGGCGAAAGATCATCCGCATCATCAATTCGAGCCAATACGATCCGCTGCGATGTTGATTGGCCTTGTCGCAACCCTCATAGGTATCGCCGTTCTGTCGAAGGCTGCCGACGAGTTCGTCGAAGGTGCAGCTGGTGTTGCCAAGGTGATGAATATCTCCCCGATCATCATCGGGGCGGTCATCGTTGGATTTGGCACCAGTGCACCGGAGATGATCGTGTCGGGCATCGCGGCAACCGGGGGCGACGACGATCTCGGTATCGGGAACATCATTGGTTCGAACATTGCCAACCTCACGCTGATCCTGGGAGCGGCAGCACTGCTGATTCCGCTCAAGATCGAGTCGTCTGTGCTCCGACGAGAAGCTCCGCTCGCGACCGGCGGCGCTGTGATGTTCGCCCTGCTTCTTCGTGGAGGCATCCAACCGACTGAGGGCCTCGTCCTTCTGGTGTTCATGGGAGTCGGTCTCTACCTGTTGATGAGCCAGACGGGTTCGAATCAGCCGCTCATCAGCGAGGTCGAGGACGAGATCGAAGCACCGTCGTCAGTGACAACAGCTGGGGTCCGCACGGTGCTGGGACTGATCGGAACCGTCGGGGGCGCGTACGTGCTCGTGTGGGGAGCGACCAACATCGCCTCTGAGCTCGGGCTCAATGAGGGGTTCGTTGGCATCACCCTCGTCGCCATTGGGACGTCTCTTCCTGAGCTCGTCACCGCAATTGCCGCGGCAAAGGCTGGTCACGACGAGTTGATTGTCGGCAATCTGCTCGGGAGCAACCTGTTCAATTCGCTCGCCGTCGGCGCGGTGGTCGGTTTGTTGGGAGACGGATCGGTCGATGATCCGTCGCTCGTTGGCAGTGATCTCGTTGCCATGCTGGCCGTCTGTGTCGGCGTCTTTGTGGTGATGGCGTCACGCCGCATCATCGGCAAGGTCGAGGGGATCGTTTTGCTGGCCGTATTCGTCGGCTTCCTCGTGATGACGTATCTCGGAGAATCGGCGGACACCGAGACGTTGCGCGGCCTGGTGACTGCTCGCAGCTGACGCTGTATGCATCGCTTGCCGACTTCGGTTGCCAAGGCAGATTCGGTCCGGACCGCCACTGCTTGCTCGTAGATCTCAACCTCGACAAGTGCGCGACGATGGTCGACTCCAGATGCCTGGCATCGAGCGGTTACGTTGGGGCAGATGGACGAGAATGAAGCCGAGAGTTCTGTGACGACGTTGGCCACTGGTCTTGAGTTTCCTGAGGGCCCTGTCTGGATGTCGGACGGGTCTGTCGTGTTGGTCGAGATCAAGCGAGGCACACTGACTCGAGTCGATGCCGAGGGTGCAGTCGAAGTCGTCGGCGAGTGTGGGGGTGGCCCCAACGGCGCTGCGGTCGGCCCGGACGGTCACTTCTATGTGTGCAACAACGGCGGAATGACGTTTCACGAGGTGCGTGGTCTGACCATCGCGGGAGACCAGCCAGACGACTACGTCGGCGGCTCGATCCAGCGGGTCAACATCGAGACCGGCGAAGTGGAAGATCTCTACACCCACGTCGACGGCCATCGACTCTGTGGACCCAACGATCTCGTTTTCGATTCGTCCGGTGGATTCTGGTTCACCGACCACGGCAAGAATCGTGCCAGAACTCGAGATCGTGGCGGTCTCTACTATGCACAGGCTGATGGCTCAGAAGTACGCGAAGTCGTGCATCCGATGCTGGCACCCAACGGTGTCGGCCTCTCACCATCTGGCGACCGTGTGTATGTCGCTGAGACCTACGAAGGCCGACTGTACGAGTGGAAGCTCACCGGACCGGGCGAGATCCGCAACTATGCAGGGCCAGAACATCGAGGCCGAATGATGGCAGATCCCGAAGGCGGCCCCTTCTTCGACTCGCTTGCCGTCGATGCTGACGGAAACATCTGCGTTGCCACGATCCGCAAGGGCGGTATCACGATCATCGCACCGGACGGCGCCCATCGCCATGTCCCGTTCGACGACCCGATGACGACGAACATCTGCTTCGGAGAGGAAGGTCTCCGTACCGCGTTCCTCACCCTCTCGGGAACTGGTCGGCTCGTGAGCACGCCCTGGCCAACCGCCGGTCTTGAACTCGCCTTCAATCGATGACAACCGCCTCGCCGAATCGCTCGACCATTGGTGGATTCGCTGGCGTTGCTGCGTTCGTGCTCGGATTGTTGGTGTTCTCGCTTGGCGGGTTGGCGCCCGCAGGCGCGCACAGCGCACTGATTGTCGCATCACCGAGTCCCGCACAAGAGGTTGGGGGTGAGGTGACCATCGTCGACCTCGTCTTCAACGGTGGAATCGAAGATTCGACCGTCTTCCTCGAAGATCCAAACGGTGAACGGATTGATGGTGAGCTCGAACTCAAGGCGAAGAACTGGTTGCGACTTGTCGTCGATCCTCTCGAAACCGAGGGGCAGTACATCGTTCGGTTCTCTTTCATCTCCGAAGACACCGATCCTGTCGACTCGGCGTATGCGTTCAAGTACGCAGTCGACGGACCAGACGCCATCCCACTGTCGTCTTCAACTGACCTTCTGAATCCCCAGGAAGGTCCGGGTGCGATGTTCTGGGTGGTATCCGTTGCCCTCGTGCTCGGACTTGCGCTGTTCGCTGGATTGATGGCCGAACGGCTGAGAAAGACGAGGATGGCGCGGATCGCTCAGGATGAAGGATCGGGAGACGCATCCACAGATGTGCCGGTTGAGCCCTAGCCTGATGCCTTCATGAAGAAGCAGGCTCGCACCTACTGGGTTGAGACACTCGGCTGCCCCAAAAACCAAGTCGATTCCGACAAATTGGTTGGGACATTGGTGGCCGATGGACTCAGCGCTGCATCGTCGGCGGAGGACGCCGACCTCGTCGTGGTGAATACGTGCGCGTTCATCGACGAGGCGCGCCAGGAGTCGATCGACACCATCCTGTCCCTCGAAGAGCACCGAGCCGAGGGTGCCGAACTGGTCGTCACGGGTTGCCTCGCCGAGCGACATGGTGATGAGTTGGCCGAACTCCTGCCCGAGGTTGACCAGGTCGCAGGCTTCGGTGTGCCGGTCACACTCAGCACAAAGCCAGGACCGGCCGTTCCCAGTCTCGATCTTCTCGAACTTCCAAGGCCGCCTGCGTCCGCCCCCTGGGCGTACGTGAAGGTTGCGGAGGGCTGTGACCGGGCGTGCGGATTTTGCGCCATTCCGAGCTTTCGAGGCAAGCAGCGATCGCGATCGATGGATTCGATTCTGGCCGAAGTGGAACAACTCGGGGCCAAAGAGATCGTCCTCGTCGCTCAAGACCTGGCGGCCTACGGCCGTGACCAAGGTGTTGGCGAACGCTCGATCATCCCGCTTGTCGAAGCGGTCAACTCGCACGTCGACCGAGTTCGGCTTCTCTACCTCTACCCGTCAGATCTCACCGACGGTCTCATCGACACGATCTGTGGAACCGGCACGCCGTACTTCGACCTCTCGCTGCAGCATGTCTCCCAACCGCTGATGCGGTCGATGCGACGTTGGGGCGACGGCACTCGGTTCTTGGAACGGATCAAGGCCATTCGTGCCCGCGAGCCCGAGGCAGCGTTCCGGTCCAACTTCATCGTCGGCTATCCAGGCGAAACCGAAGAGGATCACGACCAACTGCTTTCGTTCGTCGAAGAGGCAGAGGTCGATTGGTGTGGCTTCTTTGCCTACTCCAAGGAAGAGGGAACCTACGGAGCAACGTTGGATGGCGCCATCCCACGATCGTTGATCGATGAGCGCCTCGCCGAACTGCGCGAGCTGCAGGACGCTATTACGGCCCGTCGTCGTGACGAATTGATCGGTGCCACCATCGAAGTCTTGGTCGACGAACCAGGTATCGGACGCTCCCATCGCGAGGCCCCTGAGATCGATGGCGTGGTGCAGATCCCGACGGACCTTCCAATCGGTGAGTTCGTCTCGGTCGAGGTGACGAACGCCGAAGGTCCTGATCTCATCGCTCAGGCTGCGGTTGATGAACGCTGACGCGGTGGACGCGCCGGAGGCGATGGACCTCATCGGCTCCTCGAAGTACGCGTTGGCGGCGAACGGTCTGACCATCGCTCGGCTTCTCTTGGCCCCGGTCCTGGCGCTCTTGATTCTCGAACGCAATCCGTGGTGGGTCACGTTCTGGCTTGGCTGGGCCCTCGGGGCAACCGACCTGTTCGATGGGCGGCTGGCCCGTCAGGCCACGCCGACGAAATTTGGTGCGTTCTTCGATCCGCTTGCCGACAAGGCGGTGGTGCTTCTCGCTGGCTTTGCCATCGTGTCGTATCGCTCATACTGGCTGATCCCGATGGTGCTGATCACCATTCGGGAAGTCGGAATTCAGCTCTACCGAAGTTATTGGAGTCGTCGTGGCCTGGCCATCCCGGCCCGTACCTCAGCCAAGTACAAGACCTTCGTGCAAGGGCTTGCCCTCGCCGCAGCAATGTGCCCAGCGCTTGATGGCGCCGAGTGGATCGCCGACGTCTTGCTGTGGATCGCTGTTGGGTTCACGCTCGTGACAGGCGCCCAGTACGTGTTGGATGGCCAGGGTGCGCTTCGGACCTCAGGCAGTCGCTGAACCGTGCTGTGCTGAACCATGCTGTGTCGATTCCCGAACTGCGTTGATTCCGCTGAACCGTAAGGACGAAGAGGTCTGATGAACGTCGAGGTTGTTGCCATTGGAACCGAGCTCCTGCTCGGTCAGATCATCGATACCAACTCGAGTTGGATCGGCCAGGAGCTGGCGGCGGCCGGACTGAACTCCCACTATCAGACCAAGGTTGGGGACAACCCGGATCGGATCCGCACGGTGCTGCGCCAAGCGGTCGAGCGCAGCGACGCCGTCATCTGTTGCGGTGGTCTTGGGCCAACTCAAGACGACATCAGCCGCGACATGATCGCTGAACTCATGGGGGTCGAGCTCGAACTCGACCAGGACATTGCCGACAAGATCCGCACCATGTTCACCAGTCGAGGCCGCGAAATGCCCGAGATCAACTTGCTCCAGGCGATGGTCCCTGTCGGTGCGACCATTTTGGCCGAACAGCCAGGAACTGCTCCCGGTTTGCGGTGTCCGGTCAAGCGGGACGATGGGCGAGAGTGTTTGCTCTTCGCCGTACCCGGGGTGCCCTATGAAATGAAGGAGATGATCTCGGGCAGCGTCATCCCCGAACTCCGTCGGCTCTCCGGCGATGAATCGGTGATCAAGAGCAGGGTCATCCGCACGTGGGGTGCGTCAGAGTCGGGTCTCGCGGAGTTGTTGGCAGATCGGATAGCGGAGCTGGACGAAGCAGGCAATCCAACGCTGGCGTTTCTCGCGAGTGGGGTCGAAGGACTCAAGATTCGCATCACGGCCAAGGCTGCAACCGACGACGCGGTTGATGCGATGCTCGACGCGGAGCACGCGGTGCTCGAGCCGCTGGTCGGACACGTCACCTTTGGATTCGACGACGACAACATGGAAGCCGTCATTATTCGCCTCCTCGCGGACCGAGGCCTCACCCTTGCTGTGGCGGAGTCGGTAACTGGCGGTTACGTGGCTGGCCGCCTGTGTGCTGTTCCTGGGGCGAGTGCGGTGTTCCGGGGTGGGGTCGTCGCCTATCACCCTGAGGTGAAGTTCGGAGTGCTCGGAGTGCCGGAAGGGCCCGTCGTCACAGAAGACACTGCACTGGCCATGGCTGAAGGTGTTCGCCGAGAACTCGGGGCGGACATCGGTCTTGCAACGACCGGAGTTGCCGGTCCAGCTGAGTCTGAGGGCAAGAAGGTCGGCACGGTTTGTCTTGGTGTTGCGTTGGCCGACCGGTCATTTGCAACAACAGTGACGCTCCCTGGCGATCGAGAGCGGATTCGTCAGTATTCTGCGATCAGCCTGCTCGACCTACTGCGGCGAGAAATTCTGGGCTGACAGCCAGGGACCCGGAGATGACACGGGCCTGGCGAGAAATTGCGGAAGGGGAGGAGGTGACCCCATCCAGCCGAGGAGCGAGGGGGCGGGGCGGGCCCGCCGGCCCCGCCGCAGGGCTCGCTTGAGCCGTGCGAACGTGGCCGAACGAACGCGTGCATCATGATCGACACGATGGATAATCATGATGTGGTCGGGATGGCTGAGAAACATGGGGTCACCTCCTTCGAGGAATCGATGAACTGAACGGGGGACAGTCTGAAGACTGTCCCCCGTTTCGTCCAACGAATTAACTCAGGAGAGCGCCCCGGTCAGGCTGAAGCGCCGAAGATGATCGTTCCGCTGGCACCAAACATGCCACCGACACCATGGCTCACGGCGATCTCGACGCCATCAACTTGGGCGGGAGCGATGCCGCGAATCTGGCGCACACTCTCTTGGAGCGCGTACATGCCGTACATACCCGAGTGCATGTAGCTGAGGCCGCCACCGTTCGTATTCATCGGGAGGGAGCCTCCCATGGCGGTGTGACCGTCGGCGATGAAGGCCGGGGCTTCGCCTTTCCCGACAAAGCCGAGGTCTTCGAGACCGAAGATTGGCAGGTGAGCGAAGGCGTCGTAGATCATCAGATGATCGACGTCGCCGTGCGCAATTTCTGCTTCGGCGAACGCCTTGGCTCCCGAAACCGTGAAGGCACTCGAAGAGGTGAAGTCCGCCATCTGGGACACCATCGGAGTCTCGACACTTTCGCCGGTGCCGAGAATGTAGGCCGGTTTCTGGGGGAAGTCCTTTGCCCGATCGGCTGACGTGAGGATGAGTGCACCACCGCCATCAGTGACGAGGCAGCACAACAGCATCGTGAACGGATCGGCGATCATCTTGGCGTTGAGCACATCGTCGACCGTGATGGGGTCCCGGAATTTCGCACGAGGATTGTGGGCCGCCCAGGCGCGCTGGGTCACCGCAACGTTTGCGAGGTCGACAGTCGACGCACCGTACTCATGGGCATAGCGAGTCCAGGGGAGGGTGAACAAGGTTGGCGGGCCCATCGGGCCGTACGGAGCTTCGAACTGGCTGCTGAGTGAGGTGGCGTTCGCACCTCGTCGCCCAACACCGACACCGGAGCGGCCGCTCTCGCCATGGGTGATCAAGACGGTGGTGCAAAGTCCTTCATTGATGGCCGCCGCCGCATGGCGGACGTGCAACATGAACGAGCACCCACCGACGGCGGTGCCGTCGGCGTAGGTCGGCGTAATGCCCAGGTAGTGGGCGAGATCCGTTGGCGAAATACCGGCGGTGGCCACTCCATCGATGTCGCTGGGCGAGAGGCCGGCGTCGGCCATTGCGTTGAGTGCCGCATCGGCATGCAGGCCGATCGTGGAGAGCGACGGGATCTTGCCCATCTCGGTGGTTTCGGCGGCACCGACGACCGCAACGCTTCCCCGCTTCATGAGGCCACCTCGGTCGAGGTTGCTGGTTTGAAGAGCGGAAGAGCGATCGTGTCGCTCAGTTGTTCGAACGTGACTTCGAGCGGCATGTCGAGCGGCAGAGCATCGTGGGTCTGTTCGCAGTCGACGATGTTCGACATCATGCGAGGACCCTCTTCGAGTTCGACGACGGCGATCGAATGGGGCTCGTCGAATCCGGGGCCTGGCCGGTGATTGATGACACAGGCGTGCAGGGTGGCCCGACCACTGGCGACAGCGATCTGTACCGAGCGAGATGCGCATTTCGGGCAAAACGGGCGAGGTGGGAAGTAGGTATGTGCGCAGTCATCACAACGTTGGAGTCGAAGTTCACCCTCCAAGGTCCCATCCCAGAAGTGCTGGGTCTCCGGAGTCGGCATGGGCATCCGACGACTCGTCGTTGCCTTGGCATTGTCTGCAGTCATCTGAGGACTCTGTTCGATGAAGGCCAACGACGTCCAACTGAGATTCCCGAAGGGTGTCACGTCGGGGGAGTGCGGTGGCCGCAGTTGCGGTCCTCGACACCGAGGCGAGATAGCGTCAGCGCATGCGCTTCAGCTTCTGGATTGGAAATGGCCACCCCTGGGACGAGATCCTGAGCTCGGGTGTTCGGGCCGAAGAAACTGGATGGGACGGACTCTGGTTCGCTGATCACTTCATGCCTTTCGCCGGTGATGACGGTGGCCCGATTCACGAGGCTTGGTCCGTTTTGAGCGGTTTGGGGCAGGCAACGTCCAAGGTGCGCCTTGGTCCGCTCGTCTGTGGCAACACGTATCGGAACCCAGCCGTTCTGCTGAAGCAGGCGATCACCACCGACCACATTTCAGACGGCAGGGTCGTACTCGGTATGGGCGCGGGGTGGCAAGAGAACGAACACATCGCCTACGGCCTTGACTACGGCACGTTCACCGATCGCTTTCAGAAGCTCGAAGAGTCGCTCCAGATCCTGCGGGGTCTTCGTAGCGGAGATCGAGTTGATCTCACAGGCAAGCACTACTCGATGGTGAATGCACCAGCGTCACCCGCACCGGTTGGTGAGTTACCAATCATGATTGGCGGCGGAGGCGAAAAGAAGACGTTGCGCATGGTGGCCGAGTACGCCGAGGAATGGAATGTTTGGGGCACGCCGGAGATCCTGGCGCAGAAGGGGGCGGTGCTTGACGAGCACTGCGTTGCCCTGGATCGTGACCCGGCAACGGTGCAGCGGTCGGCCGTCGCCTTGCTCTTCATGCATTCCGACGCGGCTGCTTCGGCCGAACAACGATCACAAACTATGCCCCGTCCCTCCATGATCGGAACACCGAGTGAGCTGGTCGACATCATGGCGGCGTACGCCGAAGCCGGCGTTGATGAGGTGATCATCCCGGACTTCACGCTCGGGACCGGTGCGCCGCGCGATGAGATTCTCGATCAGTTTCTCGCCGAAGTTGCGGCGCCGTTCCGTAACTAACCGTCTTCGGCGGAAACGAACCGCCCGGTGCTGGCCGCATAGAGATCGAGCCGTTCCGGACACGTCCGGCCGAAGACAATGTCTTGAAACGCGAGCTCTGCAGGGTTGAGTTGGGTCCAGATCTCGATCAGGACCGGATCGTCCAAACCGCACAGAAGGATGGCTACTTCTTCGCGTTCGGCAACTTCTGCCGGGGTCAGGTCACGTCCCTCGAGCTGTTCGAGGAGCTCTTCTGTCGAGGAGGTCTCATCTTCACCAGAGTCAGCACATCCAACAAGAACCAGCATCGCTCCGAGCGCGATGCTCGCCATTGGCCACCGTGGTTTGCGATTCAGCTGAGGGTCTCGGGCCACAATCGTCAGAATACTCACAGTCCGAATGCAAGCCGTCTCATGGCCGTCTCGGCATCGTGGCAGTATCGAGGGATGCAACCGATCGAGATGCGCGTTGCGGTTCCCGAGGACGCGGCTGCGGTTGCCCGCTATCACGAGCGGTGCGTGGCGCGTACGTTTGCGACCCAGCTTCTCGCCGGTGAGTTCCAGGCTCCCGACCCTGAGAGCACCCGCCAGCAACTCCATGGCTGGTTCAACCCAGCATCAGAGTTCGAGACGCTGGTCGCGGTAGTCGATGAGGTCCCGATCGGTCATGTCACGGTGCATCGTCATCGACTCGTGCACTTGTTTGTTGAGCCGGGCCACCAAGGGATCGGTCTCGGTCGGCAACTGCTCGCCGAGGGCGAGGCGATGATCATCGCCGGTGGGCACACGGCATTTGAACTGCATGCCAGGGTCGAGAATGTCGCAGCGCTGGCCTTTTATGAAGGCGCTGGCTGGACCGTGACGGAGCACTTGGTGCACACGGTCGAGCACGGCATCAGCTACGACGAACATGTCCTGGTGAAGCACCACTCCTAGCTCGACCGGAAGATGCGACCAGCCTGATGCGCCTGGAAAGTGGCGCGTCTTGCCGAGGGTGGTTGTACGAACAGGTGTTCGGAATTACACTGATGTCACGCCGGGGAACCAGCTCGTCCAAATGAGGCTGTCACACCCCATCGCTAGGTTTCGTCTCAGTTATTCCCCGCACATTCATTCCAACGAAATTCACCGCAACGCACGGTCGCAGTACGCATCGTGTGCAGACAACTCAGGAGTCACCCGTGGACAAGAACAAAGCACTCGACATGGCCCTCGGCCAAATCGAAAAGCAGTTCGGCAAGGGCTCGGTCATGAAAATGGGCGAGAAGACCGGCATGGCAGTCGAGACCGTTTCCACTGGCAACCTGGCACTCGATATCGCCCTTGGAGTCGGCGGTCTGCCTCGTGGCCGTGTCGTCGAGGTCTTCGGTCCTGAGGCATCCGGTAAGTCGACACTCGCCATGCACGTCGTGGCCGAGGCCCAGCGCAACGGTGGCACCTGTGCCTACATCGATGCCGAGCACGCCATGGATCCGGCCTACGCGGCAAACATCGGTGTCGATGTCGACGAGTTGCTGATCTCTCAGCCCGACACGGGTGAGCAGGCGCTCGAGATCGCCGACATCCTCGTCCGCTCAGGCTCGATGGACGTCATCGTGATCGACTCGGTGGCTGCGCTCACACCACGAGCCGAAATCGAAGGCGAGATGGGCGACACCCACGTCGGCCTTCAGGCCCGCTTGATGTCTCAGGCTCTCCGCAAGATCACCGGAAACCTGAACAAGTCCGACACGATCTGCATCTTCATCAACCAGCTTCGAGAGAAGATTGGCGTGATGTTCGGTTCACCTGAAACCACACCTGGTGGCCGTGCGCTCAAGTTCTACAGCTCCGTGCGTCTCGACATTCGTCGTATCGAGTCCCTGAAGGACGGCGCTGAGGTTGTCGGCAACCGGACTCGAGTGAAGGTCGTCAAGAACAAGGTGGCGCCGCCATTCCGTCAGGCTGAATTCGACATCATGTATGGCAAGGGCGTGAGTCGGGAAGGCTCGCTGTTGGACATCTCGGTCGAAAACGACATCGTCAAGAAGTCAGGGGCTTGGTACACCTACGAAGGTGAGCAGATCGGCCAGGGCCGCGAGAACGTCAAGAAGTTCCTCACCGAGAATCCGGATCTGATGATGGAGATCCAAGATCGAGTGCTCAAGGCAGTCGGACTGATTCCCGACGACTCCGTCGACGTCACCGACGAAGCCGATGTCGATGCCGAGATCGACATCGACGAGCCCATCACGCTCGACTAGTCCGACACGCTGGAGCCTTGGCATCCAGCAATCCGCAGCGAGCTCGCAAGAAACGCTTACGAGGCGCTCTCGCGAGATATTGAGGCAAGACCCCCCGCACGTCGGGGGGTCTTTCTCGTTTTGGGATGGGTCGAACGAATCAAATGAGTGCAGATCGTCACATCTGTTTCCGTGACACCGAATCGAGGGTGGGCGGCGAATCCCTACGTCGTTTTGTTCCTCGCCCGGGAACAAGCGAACTTTGGAGAAGAGTGCAGTGATCCAGGAGCGAAGGTCGATCTCGATATTGCTTGCCGACGATGATCCGGATGATCGGATGATGGCCGAGGAAGCTCTTGAAGAGAGCCGTATTTCCAACGATCTGGCGATGGTGGAAGACGGCGAGGAGTTGCTTGCCTATCTTCGCTGCGAAGGCAGATACGCAGATCGGCCAAACCAACTTCCGGGGCTGATCCTGCTCGACCTCAACATGCCTCGCATGGATGGTCGCGAAGCCCTCGAGCAGATCAAGAAGGACCCGACGCTCCGTCGAATTCCGGTTGTCGTCTTGACGACATCAAAGGCCGAGCAAGACATTTTCCAGACCTATGACCTGGGCGTGAACTCGTTCATCACCAAACCGGTGACGTTCGAAGGGCTCGTTCAGATCATGTCCGACCTCGGTCGATATTGGCTCGAGATCGTAGAGCTACCCGTTCCGGCCTGAGGGCTTCAACTCCCATGACCTCACCAATTCGAGTTCTCCTTATTGAAGATGATGACGATGATCGTTTGATCGCCGTTGAGTTTCTCGAGGACGTCGAGGGCATCGAGTACGACGTGACCTGGGTCGACACCGCCCAAGCCGGTATCGAGATGCTCGCGAAGAATGAGCACGACGTCTGCCTGCTCGACTATCGCCTGGGTGCGATGACCGGACTCGAGGTGCTCGACGCAGTCCGAGAGTTGAGTCCGACCCCGCCGTGCATCTTGCTCACCGGCCAGAACGACGCCGAGACAGACCGCGCCGCGACTGAGGCCGGAGCGACCGATTTTTTGGTGAAGGGCGACTTCACCGGTGCTGAGCTCGAACGCGCTATGCGGTACTCGATCGGGGCAGCTCAATCGTTCCGGTCACTTCTTGAATCTGAGGCCCGCTTTCGCACCGTTGTCGAGGCGGCCTCCGATGGCATTGCCTTGGTCGATGCCAACAGTCTTCTCATTGCCGCCAATCCTGCTGCCCACAAAATGTTCGGAATGGATGAGGGCTCGATGCTGGGCACCGATATCCGCGATTACGTCGCTGAGCGCGACATTGAACGCGTGATTCGGTTGGTTAGCGGCAACACCAGCGGCGACGAAGGCCGCAATGGCTCCTACAAGGCAACTGGTGTCCGCTCAGGGAGCGAAACCTTTCCAATCGAATTCTCCGTCTCCTCGTGGCGGTCGGACCAGGGTTGGGTCTGGAGCATCATCGTGCGCGATGTCACCGAGCAGCGCCGCTTGATGGAGGAGCTGGCACACGCCGCGTATCACGATCGACTCACGGGACTCAGCAATCGGAACTTTCTTCGCCAACAGATTTCTCACGTCGCCGAGAGATTCGATCTCCACGAGCCAAAGCCAGCGCTTCTGCTCTTGGATCTCGATGATTTCAAACGCATCAACGATGCCGATGGCCACGAAGTCGGCGATCAACTTCTGCGCTTGGTCGGACAACGACTTGCTGGATGTGTGCGGGGCAGCGAGACGATCGCTCGCCTCGGCGGCGACGAGTTTGCACTCTTCGTCGATGATGGCGGCGAGCCGGCAAATCTGCTGCGGCTCGCAGACCGGATCTTGGTCGAACTTGCCGAACCCTTCCGAATCGGGACGCGCTTTGTTGCTGTGAGCGGGAGCATCGGCATTGCGTCCATTGACCGAGCAGACATGGAGGCAGACGAACTCATTCGCAACGCCGACATGGCGATGTATGCCGCCAAGGCCCGTGGCAAGTCTTGCTATGAACAGTTCGAACAGGAACTCGAAGGGGTCGTTCTTGATCAGATCTCACTGGAAGACGATCTGCGCGACGCGGTCGCACAGGAACTGATCGAGCCGCACTTTCAGCCAATCGTTGATCTCGGGACGGGTCGAACCCTTGCCTTTGAAGCCCTGGCTCGGTGGACCCACCCAACGAAGGGTCCTATTTCTCCCGATGACTTCATCGCCGCTGCAGAACGAATTGGCATCATCGGTCTCCTCGACCGGGCGATCTTTCGACGAGCAGTCGAGCACGCCACGCACTGGCAAGCCACGGCCATTGGTCGCGGTGTCGGATTGTCGGTCAACGTTTCTTCTGCCCAACTCGCCGATCCGGCCTTCATTGCCTTTGTCGACGATGTACTGGAGCAGTATCCGCTCGTGCCCGGCACCCTGTCGATTGAGATCACCGAGAGCGTGATGGTCGGTGATCCCGAGCCGGTTATTGCCCAACTCGGATTGCTCCGTGATCGTCAGATCAAGATTGCGATGGACGACTTTGGAACGGGCTATTCGTCGCTGAGCTATTTGCGTCAGCTTCCCATCGATGTCCTGAAGCTTGATCGCTCATTTGTGAACGACTGCGAACGGGAGCAAGGTCGAGCGTTGGCTGAGGCGGTCGCTCGATTGAGCGAGACCTTGCGCCTTGTCACGGTCGCCGAAGGTATCGAGACCGAAGACCAACGACAGCTCTTGGCCTACCTCGGCTACGCACGCGGCCAGGGCTACCTGTTCGCTCGACCGATGCCCGCCGGGGAGATTCTTGATCATCTCGAGTCGGTAAGCCTGACCAAGACGCCATTCTGATTCCCGAGCTTGCGGGTTACGGTCAGAGCATGGCGATTGGCGCATGTGTCTTTGACATGGATGGGTTGTTGTTGGAGTCCGAGTCGCTCTGGCGTCGCGCTGAGCGTGAGGTATCTGATGGATTGGGCCTCGGATTCGCTGATGAGGTCTTCGACCAGACCATGGGCGTGAGAATGCGTGATGTGGCGCGACTCTGGTTTGAGTGGCGTCCATGGGACGGACCCAGCACGGATGAGGTCGCGGACCAAGTCATCTCGCGGGTGGTCGAACTCGTCGGAAACGCATCGCCGCTACCGGGCGTCACCGAGACCTTGGACCTCGTAGCCGAGGCCGGAATGCGTGTGGCGCTCTGCTCGTCGTCTGACGATCGCCTGATCGACGCAGCCGTCGATGCCCTGGGTATCCGCGACCATTTCGAAGTGCTGCACTCCGCTGAGCACGACGAGTTCGGGAAGCCTCACCCGGCTCCCTACCTCGCCACCGCGACGAAGCTCGGCATTGCGCCCCACCATTGTCTCGCCTTCGAAGATTCCGTCACCGGCTGCCTGTCAGCAAAGTCGGCGGGCATGAAGGTGGTTGCTGTTCCCGATTTGGCGAGCCGCGGGTCAGCCCGCTTTGGATTCGCTGATGTCGTGTTGAGTTCGCTCCAGCAATTTGATCAGAAGGTGCTCGAAAGTCTCCGAGCGTCGATTCCCGTTCCGAACCTTTCCCGACCCCGTTTCCATCTTGCGTTCGGAGTCTCCGACCTCGATGCCGCCAGAGCGTTTTATGGTGAGGTGCTTGGCTGTCGGGAGGGACGATCTGCCGACACCTGGGTCGACTTTGATCTCTGGGGGCATCAGGTCGTCGCCCATCTTGATCCTGCGCTCGACGCGGCGAACGTCACGACGAACGACGTTGATGGTCACGCAGTGCCGGCGAATCACTTTGGACTACTGCTTCACCGAGGTGAGTGGCTCGACCTGGTTGCACGACTTCAGTCGGCGGAGGTTCCCTTCCTGATGGAACCAACCGTTCGCTTTGCCGAGCTACCCGGCGAGCAACATACGTGCTTTGTGCAGGACCCGGCGGGCAACGCGCTCGAGTTCAAGGCGTTCGCTGATGATCGTCAGGTGTTTGTCACCGACTGAGAAATGAAACGGTCTCGGCACGGGTTGACCTGTGCCCAGTGTCTGTGATCGGTGCCTCTGTGCCCAGTGTCTCTGGGATCAGTGCACCGCTCGGATAGCGAACCACGCAAGGTTGACCATGATCAAGCCCCACACGAAGTGTCGGTAGTCGCGTGGCCACTTCCAGGACTTGATGAGGGCAAAGGTCCAGATGGGAAACATGAACAACCATTGGAAGAGCACCCCAGCGTCAGTTCGAGGAAGCAGAATGTCTTTCACGACCTCAGACAGCACGTTGGTCACAACCGAGCCGTGCCCTCGTCGATTCCCGGCGAAGTGCTCTGGCAGAAATCACGACGCAGTGATGTACACCAGTCATCCACCTCGATGGCCGAAGACAAGGACGCAATATGCAACTCGGAATGATCGGCCTCGGTCGAATGGGCGCCAACATGGTGCGGCGCCTTCATGCAGCAGGCATTGAATGTGTTGGGTATGACCATTCAGAAGCATCGGTTTCGGCTCTCGTGGCGGAGGGCGTCTGCACGGGAGCTGCGTCGATCGAAGAGCTCGTCGCCTCTCTCGATGGTCCTCGGGCTGTCTGGGTGATGGTGCCAGCAGCGTTTGCTGGTGCCGTGGTGATGGACGTCGCGAAGTATCTCGAGCCAGGAGACGCCGTGATCGATGGTGGAAATACCCACTATCCACTCGACATCGAACGCTCGGACGTGTTGTCAGAGCGAGGCATTCACTACATGGATGTCGGCACGAGCGGAGGCGTCTTCGGCCTCGAACGTGGGTACTGCCTCATGATCGGCGGGGACAACGAGACGGTTGCCCGGCTCGATCCAGTCTTCGCAGCATTGGCCCCAGGTGTCGAGGCCGCTGATCGGACCCGAGGACGCGACGGCGAGGTGGCCCAGTCCGAACTCGGCTACCTGCACTGTGGCCCAGCGGGTGCTGGCCACTTCGTAAAAATGGTTCACAACGGTATTGAATACGCCATCATGCAGGCGTATGCCGAAGGTTTCGGTCTGCTCGGCCGGGCCAACATCGGTGATGCCAACCGCGACGTCGATGCCGAAACTGCACCACTCGCTGACCCTCGCCTTTTCCAGTACGACATCGATGTCTCTGAAGTCGCCGAGGTCTGGCGGCGGGGGAGTGTTGTTGGTTCCTGGTTGCTTGACTTGACGGCCGCAGCCCTTCGGAGCGATCCGGAGCTCGACGCGTTCGAGGGAGTTGTTTCAGACTCTGGCGAAGGTCGATGGACGGTGCTCGCCGCCGTCGAATCCGGCTCGCCGGTGCCGACGATTGCCGATGCGTTGTTCTCC
>CALHCB010000199.1 GCA_937930695.1 uncultured Acidimicrobiales bacterium
GCTCACGAAGTGGGCTGGCACGTCCAATCAGGGCGATGCTGGCTCAGTGACGTGTCAGGAGATCGTCGTCGCTGACGATTGGTCCCGGTTCGAGCCGGAGCAGTATCGCCAACAACCCGGCGACGACGGCTCCGCCCGACATCACAGCACTCACTGAGGTTGCCTCGACGATTGCTCCCGAGAACAGGTTGGTGATCGAGATGACACCGCCGAACGAGATCACCCACAACGCCATCACGCGGCCTCGTACTTCTTCACCCAGGTGCTCTTGTAGAAACGTACTGAGTGACGTTGGCAGGGTGAAGTAGAAGAGCCCGACAAAGAAGATCGCGGGGTACGCCGGACCGGGCGACTTCACGAGCGAAAGAGCACCCAACGACAATCCGAATCCGGCCAGTGTCCAGCGAACGACGTCCTGTTTTGGGACCTTCAACAGCACGGTGCCAACCGCGATCGCCCCGATGAGGGCCCCAAGTCCGAACGTGGCATAGATGTTGCCGTAGGTCTGGCTACGGGAGTCGATTCCCCAGTTCAGCTCGGCGATCACGGGCATGAGACCGATGAACGGGAGACAGAGCAGGGAGAAGGTCACCATGGTGGCCAGGGGGCGACCGACTTGGGGCGACTGGCGGGCCAAACGGAGGCCTCCGAGCAGTCGGTCGCTGGCAGAGAGGCGAGTGGAGCGCACATCAGGGAGCGTCACGGACAACAGTGCGCCAATGATCAGCACGTAGGTCGCTGCATTGATCGCAAAGACCTCGGCGATCCCCAACCTCGTCACCAAATAGCTGCCGATCACCGGACCGATGATGCGAGATCCGTTCACCTGAGCGGAGTTGAGGGAGATGGCGGCGGAGAGATTTCGTCGACCGACGAGGCTGGGAACGACAGCAGTGAACGCCGGTGCATAGAGCGCTTGCCCGATGCCGGTCATGAAGACGATGACGAGAAGCAGTGACCGAGAGATCTCATCGTCAATCACCTGCCAAGCGAGGACAAAGCCCCATGCCGCTTGCCACGCCTGGGTGAGTACCAAGAGTTTCTTGCGGTCGACGGTGTCGGCGAGCGATCCACCAACAATGCTCAGAACGAGGAGTGGAAAGAGCTGGACAAAGATGACGAAGGTCGTGAAGCTCGGGCTGTCGGTGAGTTTGAAGACGAACACGCCGAGTGCGACGTTCTGCATCCATCGCCCGGTGCTGGACGCGAATGATGCGAGGAAAACTCGCCGAAAGGCCCGAACGCGCAGCGCTTCGCCGGCAGTGCCAGGCTGATCGGTTGCGGGATCGAAGGAATCTTCCGAACGAGCGGTGCTCTTGGCGGTCACCAACCGCGATCGACCCACGACTGCAGATGGGGTCGTTCGGTGCCGATCGTTGTGTTGTCGCCGTGGCCGGGGAGCACGATCGTGTCGACCGCGTGAGGAAACAGTCGCTGGTCAATCGAATCGATGATCGTGTCGAAACTTGCGTATTCCCATTTGGTCGCCCCTGGACCACCAGGGAAGAGGGTGTCGCCGGTGAACAAGAGCGGCTTGTCGACAAGCTTGAAACAAATGGAGCCGGGCGTATGGCCGGGCGTTGTGATCGTGTGAAGGCGCAGATTGCCGACCTCGATCATCTTGTCGTCTTCGAGGATGTAGTCATAGCTCGGCAACATCTCGGCATCGGCAGCTGTCACGCCAACTTCGATGCCGGCATCTCGCACCGCGGGAATGGCTTGAATGTGATCCCAATGGCCGTGGGTTTCGAGGACCGTGCGGACCCCAAGGCCCTGGCAGAGCTCGAGGAGCAATTCGTGTTCATTCGCAGCGTCGAGCATCACAGCTTCGCCCGTGTGGCGGCATCGGACGACGAAGACGTTGTTGTCGTACGGACCGACGACGACCTTGTGCACCTCTGCGTCAGTGTCTGACCAGTGGAGTGTCTGAGAGAAGTCGACCATGTGAATCGATGCTATTCGGGCCACGCAACTTTCATGAACTCATGAATGTTCACGGATTGGAAGAGACCGGCTTGTCCGTAGGGATCGCCAGCGACGAAGGCTTCGGCCCCAGCGCGGTCCTCGACATCGAGGATGATCAATGACCCGCACATCTCGCCGTTCTCATCCTTGATCGGCCCACCGACGGAAATGGTGAAGTCAGCAAGAAACTCGAGGTGGGCGGGGCGAGTCTCTTGGCGAAGCTCGAGCGAATCGGGCTTGTCGAGCGCATGAATGACGAAAAGCATGACGGCGACGTTAGCGGTCCGGAGGATCGTTCCTTTTGGGGATGTTCGCGGGTGTGCTCTGGGGACATCTTCTCTCGCTGGTTCGGTGGCCCTGGCCTACGTTGGAGACTGTTGGCGGCGAATGAAGGCGGAGCGATATGGCTCGATGGTTTTTTCTGGTGGGGCTCGTGGTCTCGACCGCGATCGGATCGTGGTGGACCGCGGCGGCTGTTCTCGAAGGTGACACGGTTGGGGTCCTTCTGCGGTTCATCTTGGCCACCATCTCGGGTGCCTATTACATCGTTCTGTACCAAGCGTTTGCCCCCGAGCGCAGAAGTCGCGACGCCGAGAGTTCGCTCGACCTGGTCTGAGGTTTGGAGCTGATCGTTTCCTGACGTTTGGCCGACCACAGATGTGTAGGCCAGACTCGCCCGATGTTGCGACGTGTGTTGGTGGCCAATCGAGGAGAGATCGCGTGCCGAGTCATTCGGACTGCGACGGAAATTGGGATCGAGACGGTTGCGCTCTCGACCCTCGATGAACCGGCTCCCCGGGCTGGGGTTCTTGCGACAAGTGTTGTCGCACTTGACGGTCGGGGAGCAGCGGCCTACCTCGACATTGCCGGATTGATCGCAGTCGCGACGGCCAACGGTTGCGATGCGGTGCACCCTGGCTATGGATTCCTCAGCGAGAGCGCTCCGTTCGCCGCTGCGTGTGAGGCCGCGGGCCTGACCTTTGTCGGACCGTCATCAGATGTGCTGGCTCGATTCGGAGACAAAGCTGCCGCTCGTGCATTGGCCATCGAACACGACGTCCCCGTACTTCCCGGATCCGAACCATTTTCCGACGGTGCGGAGGCTGCGGTTTGGGTGGCGACCCATGGCCCCACCATGCTGAAGGCCGTCTCCGGTGGTGGCGGACGTGGGATGCGGGCTGTCAACGAAGGTGACGATGTAGCCGCAGTGTTCACTCGTGCATCATCAGAGGCCGCCGCCGCATTCGGTGACGGCGCGGTGTACGGAGAGCGTCTGCTGACCGACGCTCGGCACATCGAGGTGCAGATTTTGGGCGATGGCACGGGACAGGTCGTAGCGCTCGGCGATCGCGACTGCAGCGTCCAAAGACAGAACCAAAAGATCGTGGAGCTGGCACCGGCCCCCGGGCTCTCCGAAGCAACGAGAGACGGACTGGCCCGAGCCGCTGCTTCGATGGCCCAAGCAGTCAACTACCGAGGCGTTGGAACGTTCGAGTTTCTCTTGGATCGCAAAGCCGACGATTTCTTTTTCATCGAGGCGAATGCCCGGTTGCAGGTGGAACACACGGTGACCGAGGAAGTCTTTGGCGTCGACCTCGTTGCTGCTCAGTTCGCGGTGGCCGCTGGTGCGACGCTTGGCGACCTCGGTCTTGAAACGGCGCCCGCACCGATGGGAACTGCAATTCAGCTGCGAATCAACACCGAGACGATGCTCGATGATGCGACGTCGAAGCCAACCGGAGGGACCATCACGAGCCTCGAGACTCCTGGTGGGCTTGGGGTACGGGTCGAGACGCATGCCTACGTCGGCTACACGACACCGCCAAGCTTCGATTCGTTGCTCGCCAAGATCGTCGTTCATGGTCGAGATGGCGGAATCCAAGGACTGAAGTCGGTCACGGCCAGGGCAGAGCAGGCTCTTCGGGAGTTTTCTGTCGGTGGAGTAACCACGAATGCATCGTTCGTTGCAGCTCTGCTCGGTCGATCTGAGTTCGTTGCCGGAGAGATCTCGACCAGCTTTCTGACCGAAAACATCGCAGAGCTTCTTGATGCGGCGACCGAGCATGACGCCTCAACGGTGGCTGACGGAGCCGGATCGGATGCGAACGATGGTCTCGCAGGGGCCAAGATTGATGCCTCGGATCCGCTGGCTGTGCTGGCGCATGGAAAGTCGGCCGATCGCGCCGTGTCACCATCCAGAGACGACGCTTCTTCAGAGGATGGGCTCTTGGTCGGCGCGCCGATGCAAGGCACCATCGTCAGCCTCGATGTGGTCGAAGGCGCAGAAGTCGTTGCCGGTGCTCCGTTGTTGGTGATGGAAGCAATGAAGATGGAGCACGTCAT
>CALHCB010000200.1 GCA_937930695.1 uncultured Acidimicrobiales bacterium
CCCGATCGGCCCGACATCGAGCAGCTCAAGCGACAGGCCAAAGAGCTGCTCACCGCGTCCAAAGCAGGCGAACCGACTGCGGTCGCCCGACTTGCGGGAACGCCCCAACCGAAGCTGTCGGATGCGCAGTTCGTGCTGGCTCGAGAACACGGCTTTGCGTCATGGGTCAAGCTCAGGCAAGCGCTGGCGTCAGCCGACAATCGGCCAGTTCCGCGCCGCGCAAACGTCAGCGATGCATTCGCCCAGCCGAGTACGTTTCAGGCGGCAACGTTTCTCGCTGCCGCGAGGCGCAACGGCTGGGAACCGGGCAGGCTCCCGACGGCCATCGTGTTCGTGTTCCAGAACACGTTCGCCCGGCGCCTCGCCGACGATCCGCGGTTCGTCGAGGACCCATCGATGGCCGTCGGGAACGGGCGGTACTTCATCACGGTGGACGATCCGGCCATTGCAGTGAGTTGTATCAGTCCCGGTGGTGCGTTCGTCGGCCAGGTCGAGAACCAAACTGCTCTCGGCGGCGCCAGCGAATTCGTGTTGCTCAACCTGGCGGGTGGGCTCGGGCCAGCGGTCACGACGGGGGAGATCGCGATTATCGAGTCGGCCGTTCGCGACGACGGCATCTCGCACCGCTACCTGCCACCAGGCGACGTCGTCCGCGCAGATCGAGACCTCACCGACCGGCTCATCGCTTCGGCTCGAACGATTCAGGCAGAGGCCCATGCACACTTCTCGTGGACGAACCCAGCAACGTTTCGACAGACCCAGTCTGAGATCGACCACTACGTCGCAGAAGGCGTGACCGTCGTCGAGAGCGAGATCGCATCGCTTCTGGCCGTTGCAGAAGCGCTGGGGGCCGCCGCAGCCGCAGCAGTCGTCGTGAGCGGATTCAACGGCGAGGATGCCCACGCTCCGAATTGGGCCGAGCTTGCCGAAACGCACTGGTCGCTGTTCGAAGCGACCTTGCAAGTGCTCAGTCATCGTTAGTGCAATCACCTGGTTGCACATGACGAGAATCTCCTTTACGGTCACCTGCAATGTTTCAGTTGCATATTAGGGAGACTTCGTGAGCTATCTCGTACCGACCGTTCTGGAGAAGACCGGACAAGGAGAACGGTCCTTCGATCTGTTCTCTCGACTCCTCGCCGACCGGGTGGTGTTTCTGGGCACTGAGATCAATGACACCAGCGCCAACCTCGTCATCGGTCAGCTCATTCACCTGGCGGCAGAGGATCCCGAGCGCGACATTCGGCTCTACATCAACTCTCCCGGCGGCTCGGTCACCGCCGGGTTCGGGATCTACGACACCATGCAATACGTGACGCCTGACGTCTCGACGATCTGCGTCGGGCAGGCGGCAAGCTGGGCTGCGGTACTTCTCGCCGGCGGCGCTCCCGGCAAGCGCCTCGCCCTACCGAATTCTCGTGTGCTCATCCACCAACCTCATGGCGGGGCCCAAGGCCAGACCACAGATCTCGCCATTCAGGTCGCCGAGATTCAGTTGGCCCGCAAGCGGATCGAGGAACTGCTTGTCCACCACACCGGGCAGTCGATGGAACGCATCTCGGCCGATATCGAACGCGACTACATCGTCCGGGGAGAGGAAGCCGTGGAATACGGCCTGATCGACGAAATCGTCACGCATGCGATCCCCACTCCGACGCCAGCGACCTCTCCGTTCCTTCCGGCTACAGAATCAGCGGTCGAGTCCTAGGGGCGAGGAGCTTTGGGGTTCCCAGCGTTGACGCGGCGTGTCTGAGCCAAGATGGGCGCTCCGAGACGACAAAGAGGCGACCAATGCCCGAATCGATCACCGACAACGAGCTTGTCGACGCCAGCGAGGGAACCCAATTCAGCCTGGCCCAAATCGACACCAAACTCCTCACAAGTCCGACGGTTCTCCGTTCAATCGGCGGGATCGTGGCCGGCCTCGCCCTGTTGGTCTGGCCAGATCGGACCGACCGGATCGTTGGCCGTCTCATCGGCCTCACTCTCGTCTGGTTCGGTGTTGCTGCGCTTGGAGCCTGGAGCCACTCTCGTCCTCGAGAGTGGCTGGGTCTTGCGGCTTCGATTGCCACATCGGTAGTCGGAGTCGTCCTGGTACTCAGCCCAGACCGGTCGACGGTGTTCATCGGACGGGCACTCGGACTCGTCTTGCTTGGCTATGCAATTCTCGGTGCATACAAAAGGCTGCGGGCCGGCGCAGACACCAGCCAACTGACGTTGTACGGGCTGGTGGCCGCAGTGGGCTTGGTCATGAATCTCCAGCCAACTGCCGTAATCGGAACCGTCGTCGCCATCGGCGCTCTGTGCTCGATTCTGGTGTCGGTACTCATGTTGGTGCTCTCGCTCGACGCTCGCACCTCAGGAGTCGCGACCTACAGCGGGACTTTTGAGCTCATCAACCACTGGCTCCAAGATCGGCCCAAGTCTGTCGACGCTCGCCAAGCCCTGTACGACAAGATTCTCTACGAGGGACCGGCAACCCAGACCAGAGTCATTCGATTCTTCGCCTTGATGGGATTCGCCGCGGTGATCGCCTCCATGGGCGTGATCACCGATTCCACTGCCGTGGTCATCGGCGCCATGCTCGTCGCTCCGCTCATGACGCCCTTGATGGGGATGGCCATCTCTCTGGTGATGGGCTGGCCTAATCGGCTGACTCGGTCTGCCTTGATCGCCGCCGGGGGCATCGGCTTCGCCATCGGGATCGGCGTGCTCATGGGCTTGATTGCGCCAGCGGTAATCGACACCGCGTCGAACACACAGATCCTGGCAAGAACCAGCCCGACCACGCTCGATCTCATTACTGCTGTCGCAGCTGGTGCGGCGGGGGCCTATGGGCTCTCGCGTCCTGACGTCTCGGACTCACTGCCGGGAGTTGCCATCGCCATTTCGCTCGTCCCTCCTCTCACCGTCGTGGGCATCTCCTACTCCCAAGGAGACTGGGCTGCGGGCAATGGAGCGCTGCTCCTGTTCGCCACCAACATGGTCGCCATTCTCTGTGTTGGCGGCCTCACATTCATCGCCACCGGAGTCACACCAATCGCCAGGGCGACAGAGAACCAGCATCGGGTCCGAACAGCGTTGGGTGTCACGTTCACCGCAGCCGTTCTGATATTCGGAGCGCTCTTGCTCAATGGCGCCGAGATCGCTCGGAACACTCTGCACCAGACGACGGTCGAGACGGCAGTCGAAGGCTGGCTCGTCGACCATCCCGAATACCGCCTCGTGACCTCTCGCATCGAGGGCGCCACCGTGAACCTCGTCATCGTGGGTCCCTCCGCTGGCGTCCCACCACTCGAGCCACTCGCCGATCAACTCGGAAAGGACCTCGACCAGGCCATCACACTCGATGTCAGCCTCGTTGTCGAAGAACGGCTCACGGCCTCGAGCAACTAGTCCCAAGCTTGACCGAAGGGAACCCGCGGTTTCTCACCACTAGGTTCGCAGCAATGACCGAGCTGTCCGAGATTCAGCAGAACATCGCCCGAGTCCGGGCCGAGCGAGGTTTCACCGACGATCCCGTGCGGCTTCTTACCCTGCTCGTCGAGGAGGTCGGCGAAGTCGCAGGCGAGCTCAAGAAGACCTGGTCGGCGAACTATCCCGACCCTGTCATCGAAGACATCGCGAACGAAGTCGCTGATGTCGCAGTCCTCGTATGCGCCCTCGCCACCCGATTCGACATCGATCTCGAAGACGCCATTCAGCGCAAGTTCATTGATGCCGATTCGAAACGAGCGTGGGCGACCGCTCGAGAGGGCGTTCACGAGTTCGAGATCACGACGGAGCGGCTCTCACTTCGGCCATGGCAACCGAGCGACGGCGCCGAGTTCGCTCGGATGAATGCCGACGCCGAAGTAATGGCGGATCTCGGCGGGCCAATTTCGGTGGCGGACAGCGATGGCAAGCTCCAGCGCTTCACGAAGTCGTTCGACCAACACGCCATCACTCGGTGGGTCCTCAGAGATCGGGCGAATCAGTTCGTCGGCTACTGCGGCATCGTGCCCGTGGACAGCGACCATCCGCTTGGCGCTCACTACGAGATCGGTTGGCGTCTCATTCGAGACGCGTGGGGAAAGGGGTACGCATCCGAAGCTGCCCAAGCGGCCCTCGACGATGCCTTCACTCGGCTTGGCATCCAACAGGTTCTTGCCTACACCGCAGCCGACAATCTTCGATCCCAGCGGGTCATGCAACGACTCAAGCTGGAGCGTTCGCCCTCCCACGACTTCGAGAAATTCTACGACGACGTCGGGAACTGGCAGGCACTTGTCTGGGTCGCAACGAGTTCCAGCGACGATTGACTCGCCAGAAAGAGGCAGACTCAGGCGGTGTATCTCCCTCCTGCCTTCGCCGAGACAGATCCCGATCGACTGCGATCCGTGATCACCACATCGTCCGCCGCTGACCTCATCACCGTGATCGACGGACAGATCGTGGCCACCCGGGTTCCCATGTTGTTCGACCCAGACAGTGGCGAGCACGGCCGCCTCATCGGCCACCTTGCCCGGGCGAACGCTCAGGCTCGCAAGAGCGACTCTTCGATTGATGCTCTCGCCATTTTCAATGGCCCCGATGGGTACGTCTCGCCGAATATGTATCCGTCCAAGCACACCGATCCCTCAGTAGTCCCGACATGGAACTACGTCACGGTGCACGCAAGCGGACCACTTGTTCTCCACGACGACCCGACATGGACCCTCGACATCGTCACTCGGCTGACGGACTATCACGAGAGAAAGGCATCAGCGAGCACCGGGGCACCAGCCTGGAAGGTCGACGACGCACCCGACGAGTTCATCGCGAAACAACTGCGAGCCATTGTCGGGTTCGAGATACTTCTGGCCTCCCTGGTGGGCAAAGCGAAGTTGAGTCAGAACAGAACGATCGAGAACCAGCAAGGCGTGATCAACGGGTTGGTTGAGCGAGGCGAAACAGCGCTGGCCGACACCATGCGAGAACACCAGTCTTCGTGACAGGCGACCGCGTCAAAAAGACAGATATGAGCAACGCCGCGATCTAGATTGGGGACACCCCGTCCACTTCAAAGGTCGCCCCCCATGTCTGCTGAGTCGACAACTACCGACACCCCTGCGCCCGTTGAGGGACTAGCAGCCCGATGCGAAAACGCCATCAAAATCTACGGAAAAGGCGACACCGAAGTCCACGCCCTCCGCGGCGTCACCGTCGGCTTCCCCACCGGCCAATTCACCTCAATCATGGGCC
>CALHCB010000201.1 GCA_937930695.1 uncultured Acidimicrobiales bacterium
AAGACTGGCAATACTAACTCATAATTATTGCTGAAGTCTATTTCCCCCAAAACATCGTGGCCTCAAACGATCTGCCCTTTGGGCGGAACGTCACGATTTCCTGGGAAGCCCCGACGAGCGATGGCGGACTCCCGATCACTGGATACCGCGTGACGATGGCCGGTGCGTCGACCATTGCTCCAGCGAACTCCAATCTGGCCCGCATTGGCCCGCTTCCAGTTGGCTTCCACACCGCAACGATCCAGGCCGTCGGCCCGGCTGGAGACGGCCCGATCCTTCAATCGAATCAGATCGAAGTGCGAGCCTTCTCTCCATTCGAGTCGGTGGACTCGTTCATCAACCAGCAGTATTTGGACTTCCTCGGACGTCCGGCAGATGCCGGGGGACGAGCCTTCTGGGCATCTCGTACCGCAGCCGATGGTTCCAATGTCGAAGCCATCATCAACTAGTTCATGGAGTCGCCCGAGTTTGGGCCGCGGCGAGCCGTGGTGCGTCTCTACCAGGCGTACTTCGGACGATTGCCTGATCTCGAAGGGTTCGACTTCTGGTCGATGCGAATCGCGAGTGGGCAAGGATCGCTCGAGGAAGTCAGCCAATTCTTCGCCTCCGGTCCAGAGTTCCAGGCCACGTACGGCGACCTCAGTGACGCTCAATTCGTCAATCTGGTCTACAGCAATGTGTTGGGCCGCAATCCCGATGAGGCAGGACGGGCGTTCTGGTCAGAGCAACTCGCCGCTGGACTCGATCGAGGCCGACTCATGACGCTGTTCTCCGAGTCGCCAGAGTTCATTGGTACCAGTCGTGCTCATGTCGATGTGGTGGTCACCTACCGTGGTCTTCTCAATCGGCTTCCCGACGGTGAGGGTTACAACTTCTGGACCGGTCGGATCGCTGATGATCCCAACGCTCTTGGCACGCTGATCAGGTTGTTCTTCACCAGCCCGGAATACGCGGATCGCATCACTCCGTAGGTTCTGTCACCGCTGCTACAGTTCTCACCGCAGGCGGTAGGAGGATCACACAGCGTGAGCAGCATTGAACATGTCATCGGTCGAGAGGTCATTGACTCTCGTGGCAACCCAACCGTCGAGGTAGAGGTTGTCCTCGGATCAGGAGCTCGAGGCCGAGCGATCGTGCCCTCTGGTGCGTCGACGGGGCAGTTCGAAGCTGTTGAACTACGTGACGGTGGTGATCGTTACCTCGGCAAGGGAGTGCTGACCGCCGTCGGGCATGTCAACACCTCGATTGCTGACGCCCTGGTCGGCATGGATGCTTACGCACAGCGCGCAATCGACCAGACGATGCTGGCCCTTGATGGCACGCCAAACAAGAGCCAACTCGGAGCAAACTCTATTCTGGGTGTGTCACTGGCTGTTGCCACCGCGGCAGCGGATGATCTCGACCTCCCGCTCTATCGATATGTGGGTGGTGCCAACGCACACACCCTCCCGGTCCCCATGATGAACGTTCTAAACGGGGGAGAGCACGCCGACAACAACGTCGACTTTCAAGAGTTCATGATCATGCCGGTCGGTGCCTCTTCCTTCTCTGAGGGGCTGCGTTGGGGCATCGAGACATACCACGCGCTCAAGTCCGTCCTGACCGAACGAGGCCTTTCGACAGGAATTGGTGACGAGGGCGGGTTTGCACCCGACCTCGGGTCGAACGAAGAAGCTCTTGAACTGTTGATGTTCGCCATCGAAAAGGCCGGATTGGTGCCGGGAACCGACATGGCCCTCGCCATGGACGTGGCGTCAACCGAATTCTTCTCCGACGGCAAGTATGTGCTTGCCGCCGACGGTCAGTCCTTGGACCCGTCCGGAATGGTCGCGCTGCTGGCTGATCTCGCCTCTCGTTACCCCATTGTCTCCATCGAGGATGGAATGGACGAAGAAGACTGGGACGGTTGGAAGGAACTCACCGACACCATCGGGGACACCTGCCAGCTTGTCGGCGACGACCTGTTTGTGACCAACACCGAACGATTGAGCCGGGGCATCGACTCCGCAACTGCAAACTCGATTCTCGTCAAGGTGAATCAGATCGGCACATTGACCGAGACACTCGACGCAGTCGGTATGGCCACCGCGGCGAAGTACACCTCGGTGATGTCGCATCGTTCTGGCGAAACAGAAGACACGATCATCGCGGATCTGGCCGTCGCGACGAATTGTGGGCAGATCAAGACCGGTGCACCGGCCCGAAGCGATCGCGTTGCCAAGTACAACCAGTTGCTGCGGATCGAAGATGATCTTGGTGAGTCCGCCCGGTACTTGGGCATGGATGCACTGTCCCGTCAGCCGCGGGCGACCGACGCTTGATGCGAGAGGCGATGTCCGGCGTCTTTGACGCGTTACGTCGTTGGGGGCCTTCGATGGTGATCGCAGGGCTTGCCCTGGCGGTTGTTGTCGCGCTCGCCGTGCTCCCAGCGCGGAACTGGATCAGCCAGCGCGAAGCACTCGACGAGACGCGCTCGGAATATGAACGTCTCGTGGGAGAGGTCGCAGAGCTCGAGGCACAGCGTGCCCTCTTGCAGACCGACGCAGAGGTCGTGCGTCAGGCCAGAGAGAACTACGACTTCGTCTACCCCGGCGAAGAGAGCTACCGCATCCTCCCCGCTGACTAGACGCGATTCCAGGGACGGTGGCGCCGTTGGAGGCGTGCGAGTTGCTGCTGAGCGGTCTCGGGTTTCTCGCACAGGTTGGTGGTGCTGCGCTCCGAACGGAGCCGAAAACGACGTGGTGTGCGGGGCAAAAGCCCCGCAC
>CALHCB010000202.1 GCA_937930695.1 uncultured Acidimicrobiales bacterium
CGTCAGATCGATGGCATCGGCGGTGCACACCCACTCACCTCGAAGGTTGCCGTCGTCTCAGCGTCGGCCGACCCCGACACCGATCTCGACTACCTATTTCTCCAGGTGGGCATCGACGATGCGCTCATAAGCGACCGCCAGAACTGCGGCAATCTCTTGGCAGGAGTCGGTCCGTTTGCCGTGGAACGAGGGCTGGCCGCCGTCCCCGTCGACGGGTCAGAGGTCACGCTTCGCATCCGCATGGTCAATACGGACTCAATCGCAACTGCCACGTTTACCGTCATCGGTGGTCGTCCGGTGTACGAGGGGGACACAGCCATTTCTGGAGTCCCCGGCACCGCTGCCGCCGTCCACCTTGACTTCGAAGGTCTCGCCGGCAGCTCGACCGGATCGTTGCTCCCCACAGGCACTCCGCGCGACATAGTCGAGGGCATCGCTTGCACGCTGATCGACAATGGGATGCCGGTCGTCGTGATGCGAGCTGATGCGCTCGACATCCGCGGTGATGAAGCCTGCGCAGAGCTCGAAACCAATGCTGCGTTGCGTTCGAAACTCGAGGACGTCCGATTGGCTGCAGGCGAGCTGATGAATCTTGGTGACGTCAGCGAGACCACGGTGCCAAAACTGACCATGGTGTCCGCACCACTGGCTGGTGGCGACCTGTGCACTCGAACGTTTATTCCACACCGGTGCCACGATGCGATCGGCGTGCTCGGTGCCGTGTCGGTTGCAACTGCCGCCTTGCTCCCCGGCTCACCTGCCAACGACTTGTTCACGGCTGGCCCCGGCGGCGAACGATCAGACACGTTCGTGCTCGAGCACCCGACGGGCAGCTTCGAAGCAGCGATCACCATTCGCACCGACGGAGGTGCGGTCCTGGTCGAGCGGGCGGGAATCGTCCGCACGACTCGCAAACTGATGGACGGGGTCGTCTTCCCTCGAGCCGGCCAAGAGAAGTAGTTGCTCCCGATGGCGACCTTGAACCCACCCCACTCCGAACCACTCGTCCCGACAGTTCCCGGCCCGCTGCCAGAGGCATCCCAACCGACCGAGGTCACACTTCCTCCGTTGGCTTGTGATGCCCACTGTCACGTCTTCGGACCAGCCGATCAGTTTCCGTTCTCGCCAACACGCACCTACACGCCACCAGACTCCGGCATCGATGCATTTGAGAGGCTTCAGCAGCGGCTCGGGCTATCACGTGCTGTCTTCGTCCAGGCCAGCTGCCACGGCACAGACAACTCTGCGATGATCGACGCCATTCAACGCGGTGATGGTCGCTATGCGGGCGTCGCCATGATCGACGACAGTTTCACCGACGCCGACTTGGCCCACCTTCACGCCAATCGTGTCCGCGGCATTCGATTCAACTTCGTGGCCCACCTCGGCGGTGCCCCCGACCTCGACCGGTTCTGGCGTCTGGTCCGCCGCGTCGAACCGTTCGGGTGGCACGTGGTGCTGCATTTCGATGCCCAAGATCTCCCGCAGTATGCAGACCTCCTCGATGCACTCCCGATCCCCTACGTCATCGATCACATGGCACGAGTCCCAGCAGCCGACGGCATCGAACAAGAACCGTTCCAACGTTTGCTTCAGCTTGTGGCCGATGACGAGCGGTGCTGGGTCAAGATTTCCTGCGCCGAGCGGCTCACCCACGGCAAGGTCGCGCCGTTCGACGACGTGATTCCGTTTGCCCAGGCTCTCGTTGCTGCGGCACCCGAGCGCGTGCTGTGGGGAACCGACTGGCCCCATCCGAATATGGCGGTGATGCCCGATGAGGGCGCTCTCACCAACCTTCTCGCGGCCTATGTCCCCGACGTTGGCCTGCGGAACCGAATCTTGGTCGACAACCCACAGGCGCTCTACGACTTCGGTTGAGTCAGCATCCCGAACTGATCCAATCGGTAACGACCCAACCATCGCTCGTCTGTTCCACGTAGACAACAGTGATCATTTTGGTTTGCGATGTCGGACCACCGGGCACATCATCGAACGGGATCCCGTACCCAACAGCACCATCGGACACCATCTCGTGCCACCCCGTTGGGATGAACGTCGTTGCAGCCGGATTCGTATCGAGAAACGTGTCCAACGCCTCCGCTGACGTGGGGAAGACCTGTGGCTCGACAACCGGCGCCGATTCCGACGGCACTGATTCGTCGTCACACTGGACTGGTTCTGATCTGGGCAGGACGTCGACCATCTCACTGGAAGTCACACGCGGACTGAGATCGACGAGGTGCGAACCCCGTGCGTCTCTTGCCGCGAATGAGGCATCCTCTTGTCCGAGCCAGAAGAGATCGATCGCATAGCGTCCGATCTCGGTCGCATCCGACGCTTCCATACCGAGAGGGGCCACCTCGACACGTCCGCACTCTGCGGGCAGGTCATCGAGCGGCGACGGCCCGCCGAACTCCTCGATGTCGAGCACAGGCCCGATCGCATCGCCCTGGTCAACGTCGAACTCGTTCTGTCGAGTGTCGAGGAACGTCAACCGTTGTGCGGTCGTTCGGCCATCCGGTCCGATCATGCTGTCGGCGGTGTTGGGGAAGATCCTGTAGTCCGGGGCGTCTCCATAGAGAGCTCGCGGTGCCGGGGGCCAACTCACCGAGACTCCCGTTCCAGCCGAGTCGGTGAACTCCACAATCAGCCGACCGGAGTCCACTCGACTGCTGGTCGCTGGTTCTGTGCCGGCTGAAACGAGCGTGAACCGAGCTGGCAATTCGTTGCCGCATATGGTCGGTGGCATTTGCACTTCGGAAGTCGGCTCTGCCGGAGTCGACGAGGTTGGCGTGTCCGGAACAGATGCGTCCGACGTCGTGATGGGCGCTGCCGTGATGGGCGCTGTCGTGATGGGCGCTGTCGTTGTGGATTCTGATGCAACGGCATCGATCTGACCTGATCGACCCACGACCGATGGCACGGCAAAGGCCGCGATGGCCGCCACAGAAGCTGCGATGCCAGCGAACAGCCACCGGCCGGCTCTTGGAGCCCGATGCCCGGTTGCTGCGGCTCGCGCCCGAACCTCATGTGCAGAGAATGTGACATCCGATTTGGATGCCGCTCTCGCCAGCCGGTCTCGTAGTTCGTCTTCAGTGATCACGTCAGTTCCTTTCTCAGCGCACGAAGACCTCTCGTAATCCACGGCCCCACCGAGCCCGGCTTGCAACCCAGCTGGTCAGCGATCTCATCCGTGCTGAGACCCGCCCAGAAGCGCAGGACGATCGCCGCCCGATGGTTGAACGGGAGTCGAGCCAGCACGTCGGTCAGCGAGTCCTCGGTTCGAATCGAGACCGCGTCTCTCGGAAGCATCCGTTCGATGACAAGGCGTCGCGTGCGGGCACGACCAAGGTCACGGCACAGGTTGAGCACCGTGCGATTCAGGTAGGGGCCCGGATCGTCGATCTCATCCCATCGTTGATAGACCCGCACGAACGCGTCCTGAACGACATCATTTGCTTCCTCCGTTGAGCCAAGGAGCAGGGCAGCTCGTTTGACTTGCCCTCCCACCTCAACCTGAAAGAAGTCCTCAAAGCTCAACGTCTTGATACTGGTCGCTCCCCGGACGGAATTGCCCACACCTCTCTCCACGAGTCAGCCTGACATTTCGATACACCCGAACTCTCTTTCACGTCTCGGCCCGGATCTCAGTAGGTTGCCGACGTGACTCTCCGAGTAGCCCGTGCCTGACACGACCTCAGACCCGGGATCAGGCGGCATGGCGGCAACGGTCGGAGCCGTCACCTTGATGGGGATCGGCAGCGTCGTCGCCAAGGCATCCGATGTCGCAGGACCGGTGCTTGCGCTCCATCGGGCGTGGCTTGCAGCACTTGTCTACGTCGGTGTGTTCCTCGTGATGGGTGGCCGCATCAAAGCCGAATCCTTGCGGGCGGCAGCTCCGGGTGGACTCATCTTCGGGCTCCAGCTCGCCTTCTTCTTCTCCGCGATTCAGCTGACGACGGTGGCCAACGCCACCATGATCATTGCGCTCCAACCAGTTGCCATTCTCCTGCTCTTCTCCAAACGATTCGACGAACTCGTGACTCGGCGAGAGATCGTGCTGTCGGCCATCGCACTGGTCGGTGTCGCCCTCGTGGTGTTCGGCTCGTCAGATTCGCCTTCCTGGAGTCCTGGCGGCGATCTGCTCGCGCTCGGCGCCTTGGCGTGCTGGACCCTCTACTTCGTGTTTTCGAAAGAGGCCCGCAAGACAACGGGCGCCGTCGAATACCAAGGTCTGTCTCTTCTGTTCAGCTCGCTGATCATGGTGCCCGTCGCCCCGCTCTTCTCCGGAACGATCGATCCAGGACCCGGCAAGTGGTGGTGGATTCCTGCGATGGTGGCCATCCCGGGCAGCGGTCATCTTCTCTTGAACTGGGCCCACTCCCGGGTCGCCCTCAACATGGTGTCCCAACTCACGCTTCTGAGCCCGGTCGTTGCCGTTGCCCTTGCTGCAGCGGTATTGAGCGGCGAGACGCTCAACGCGTTGCAAGTTGTGGGCATGGCGACCGTGCTCGGTGCCCTCGCAATGCTGGTGCAGCCCAAGCCTGACCGTTCGTAAGGCTCAGAGCGCGACGAGCGCCTCGACCTTGGACTCGAGTTCGAGAGGCCCGAGCGAGCCGACATGTCGCTCAACTGCACCGGACTCAGAGATGAACACGATCGACGGTTGGGAGATCACGCCGTAGTTCGACCAGATCGATCCCGTGAGGTCCAGAACATGAGGAATGCTCACGACGCTGTTGCTCTCGATCCACTCTCGAATCGTGTCGGGATCGTCGATCCCCGGTATGCCGACGAATTGCACCTCGTCGCCCCACGTTCGTTCCACGAATGCGACCGCACTCGACTCTTGCACGCATGACATTCAACCTGGGGCCCAGAACCAGAGCACGGTGGGCTTGCCCTCGAGTGCCTCGAAGTCGAAGCTCGCAAGCTCGATGAGGTTTGCAGCTGGTCGCGTCGTCGTTGTTCGTTCTGCCGCTGAGGTCGCGGTTGTCGCGGTTGTCGCTGATTCGGCGACTTCGACAACCGACGAATCACTCGACGTTGCTCCGACATCCGTGCCACAGCCAGCAACGACGAGCGCAACTGCCAGCGCAATTCCACTGGCCTTGACACGCGAGGATCTGGGTCGGCTCACGTTGCGTCCAACACCTCGGCTCCCGAGATCATTCCCCCGGATTCGTCCGTTCGCTCTCCCACCGACGGCAACTGGACCACACTGTCAGACTCCGGCTCTATCGTGGCGGGGTGGATGCGGATGGCCTTCTCGCCGGACTGAACGAGCGACAACTCGAAGCGGTGACGACGCCAGGCGGCCCAATCGTCGTGCTGGCCGGGGCGGGTTCTGGCAAGACCCGTGTTCTCACTCGGAGAATCGCATGGCGCATCGCTGAGGGACAAACGGACCCTCGCCGCGTCCTGGCCCTCACCTTCACCCGAAAGGCCGCTGGTGAGCTGCGCACGCGCCTACGCGCCTCGGGCCTCCGCGACGACGTGGTCGCTGGCACGTTCCACGCGATTGCGTTGACCCAATTGCGGGCTCGCTGGAACGAAAAGGGGATCACTCCCCCAACGTTGCTCGATCGCAAGATTCGCTTCGTGGCACAACTGCTCGGCAATCGCCGTGGCGTCGAGCCTCTCGATGTCGTCAGTGAGCTCGAGTGGGCGCGGGCCAGACTCGTTGCCCCGGACGACTACGGAAATGCGGCCGAGTTGGCCGGTCGCACACCGCCGATCCCTGCGGGCGACATGGGCGAGCTGATGGATCTCTATCAGCAGGAAAAGCGACGTCGCCGATTGGTCGATTTCGACGATCTCCTCGCCCTCGCGTTGCGAGATCTCACCGCTGATTCGGACTATGCGAACGCGGTTCGTTGGCGACATCGACATATCTATGTCGATGAGTTTCAAGACGTCAACCCGCTGCAATTCGAACTGCTGAAGGCGTGGCGAGGTGACTCATCTGACCTTTTCGTGGTGGGCGATCCCAATCAGGCCATTTATGGCTGGAACGGTGCCGACCCGAATCTGCTCGGTTCATTCGCTCGCCGTGAGCCCACGTCCGTTCTCGTCGATCTCGCCGACAACTATCGATCCACGCCCCAGGTGCTCACGATGGCCACTGCCGCCTTGGCAGGAAAGTCAACCGCACTCGTCCCACACCGGTCAGATGGACCAGTCCCAACGCTCAACTCGTTCCCGAGCGACCTCGCCGAAGCAGCGGCGATCGCTCAGGCGATCAAGACCGCCCACTCCGCTGGTGACAAATGGTCTCGCCAAGCGGTCTTGGTCCGCACCAATGCCCAACTCGTCCCGATCGAACAGGCACTCAGTGACGAAGGCATCCCTGTTCGGGTGCGGGGTGGGCAAGGACCACTCGCCACCAAGGAAGTGAAGGATGAGCTGCGGTCACTCAGCCGACCGGGCATCAACATCGTCCACGCCCTCAGCGAACTCGACGCGAGCCTCGATGATGTTGAGGTCGAGCAGACCACCCAAGCCATCGAACGCCGACAGAATCTGGCCGCGTTCAGCCGACTGGTGCATGAGTACCTCACGATCGATCCCGAAGCGAGCGGGCCAGGACTCATGGCTTGGATCGCCACACTGCAAGCTGGCGAACTCGACGTTGACGGCGACGCGGTCGAACTCGCAACCTTCCATGGGGCCAAGGGCCTTGAATGGGACGTCGTACATGTGGGCGGCCTCGAGAAGGGCTTCGTTCCCATCAGCTATGCCAAGACGGGCGCCCAACTCGCCGAAGAACAACGTCTGCTCTATGTCGCGGTCACACGGGCCGAAACAGAACTTCATCTGAGCTGGGCGCTCGAGCGATCTTTCGGAACCAAAACCATGAAGCGCCAGCCGTCGCCGCACCTCGAGCTCCTGCAATCCGCTATCTCGCACCTTCAGCGGGGCCATCGTCCGGTCGATTGGAAAGCGAAGATCGATCTCAATCGCGCCACCGTTCGATCCAAGGGCCCGATACCGAAGAAGACCGATCGCAATCCTGTCGACGATCCGCTCTTCGAGTCGCTGCGAACATGGCGGCGCGACAAAGCGAAGGCAGCCGACGTACCCGCGTACGTGATCTTCAGCGATCAGACGCTTCGAGCCATCGCAAAACGCCGGCCTGCATCTCGCTCCCAACTCGCCGGCATGCCAGGCGTCGGTCCCGTCAAACTGGAGCGGTACGCAACCGAAGTACTCGAGTTGGTGACCGACTCAGACGACTGAGTCCGCCGCATTCTCGATTATTGATGCTGCTGGTTGATGAGCGTTTCGCCAGCTCTCCAACGAGCGAAGTTCTCCACAAACAGATTCCATGCGTTGATCTGATATCTGTCAATGGACACCGCCGAGTGCGGTGAGACATACATATTCGGCGCATCCCAGAGTGGCGAATCTTCGGGGACCGGTTCGAGCCGAGTCACATCCAGAAGCGCAGCGCCAAGATGGCCGCTCTCCAGCGCAGCGATGAGGTCAGCTTCAACGACGTGGGTCCCACGGCCGACGTTCTGAAACAGCACCCCTGGCTTCATCGCATCGAACATCTCAGCGTCGTAGAGATCGGTTGTCTCGGGTGACGCGGGAAGCGTGCTGACAACTGCATCGGCCTGCGCCAGCAGCTCAACCAGCTCGCCTGCATTGCGGAGATCATCGACGTACTCCGCAGTGTCGCCAGGCTTTGCCGAACGTTTCGTGGCAACAACGTGCATGTCGAATGCCTTGGCCCGCTTTGCAATCTGGCTCCCAATGGCGCCGAAGCCGACGATCAGCAACGTCTTGCCGGTGAGCTCGGCACCAAACTGCTGCTTCCACTGGCGTGCCTCTTGTTGCTCATCGAAGTGACGAAGATTTTTCCAGACCTGCAAGAACCGAGCGAAGACAAACTCCGCAACGCTCACTGCGCCGATTCCCGACCCGGAGGCAACGGAGACGCCGCGCTCCAGCATCCCGTCGACGTCGACGTGATCCAGACCAGCCGAACAGCCTTGGAAGAACTGCAAATTCGGAAGTAGCTCGATGTGGCTGTCCGGCGAGTCGATCGAGACGACGACCTGAGCCTGCTTCCAGGTCGAGAGAGTGGCTGCATCAACGTCGGGCAACGCGATATCGCGTTCGAGTCGGCCACCAGTCTTCCCCTTTTCCGCCCGTACCTGCATCGACTCGACATAGGGCGTGAAACGCACGCGCACGTTCGGGTCGATCTCCTGAAGCCGCCGTTCGATGTCTGGATCGTCTCCGAACCCGAGGAGCACGGCAACGACTAGCTGTTCGTCATTCATCGCAGCCGACGCTACAGAAGTGACGGACCGAGGACCCCAACGGAGCTTCCGGAATCGGCTTCCCGATGGGCGCCGACCCATGCCAGTCCATCGAGCCTTACGATCACGCCCAATGCGTACCGACATACATCTGTGGCAAGCAGCAGCTTCCTTGATCCTGGTCGCACTGGTGATCGTGGTCTCGCTCTGGCGTCAGCTCGGGCTCGAACGATCGATCGCGTGGGCGACCGTGCGGGCCACCGTCCAGCTCTTGTGCGTCGGGGTGATTTTCTCCTTCATCTTCGACTCGAGCCTTGCGGCGCTTTGGTCTGGGATGTGGGTCACGCTCATGGTGCTCGTGGCAGGCTTTGTCGTCACCCGACGCACCGGCGGCGTGCCGCAACTCGCCATGATCGGGCTGCTGACAATCGGTGCCACGGTAGGGGTCGTGCTCGGCGTGATCTTCGGTTTGCGCGTCCTGGACACTGACCCGATAGCCGTTCTCGTCATCGCTGGCATCACCATCGGGAACACCATGCCGAGCGTGGTGCAGTCCGTCGATCGGACGAGAACACAGCTGAGAGAGCAAAGCGGCCAGATCGAGGCGATGCTGTCGCTCGGATTCGACGGGGCAACAGCGACCCGAGAGGTCGTGCGCGATGTCTGCAAGCTCGCCCTCATTCCCCAAATCGAGCGGACGAAAGTGGTCGGCCTCATCGCTCTGCCAGGGGCGATGACCGGCTTGTTGTTGGCCGGTGTTGACCCGGTTGACGCCGTTCTGATCCAGCTGGTCGTCATGTTCCTGGTCCTCGGTTCCGTGGCGGTCTCGGTGATCATCGTGACGATGGCTCTGGCCCGGAAGGCCCTGACCGAAGACCTTCGCCTTGCCGATTGGGTCGGTCAGCAAGCATCTGTGTAGTGCTCGGTGGCGTCGAGGCTCTCTGAGCGAGTAGACACAACACCATGAAAGCTGTTGTATGCAACGCGTTTGGTCCCCCCGAGAATTTGAGTGTCGAAGAACACGACGATCCGGTCGCTGGCGAGGGTGAGATCGTCATCGAGGTCAAGGCAGTTCCGGTTACCTTCCCCGACACGCTCATGCTCGAGGACAAGTACCAATTCAAGGCCGAACCGCCGTACGTGCCGGGTGCCGAGGTCGCCGGAGTCGTGGCCTCCATCGGTGCGGGTGTTGACAATGTGGCCGTCGGCGATCGGGTTGTGTCCTCTGTAGGTGTCACGGGCGGCTTCGCCGAACTTGCTGTTGCAAAAGCTGCCGATGCCCGAATTCTCCCTGATTCGGTCGGGTTCGCGGAGTCAACCGGCCTGGGTTATGCGTGGGGAACCACGTACTACGCACTCAAAGAGCGTGGACAGATGAAGGCTGGCGAAACGCTTCTCGTGCTGGGCGCTGGAGGACACCTCGGCATCACGGCAATCCAGCTCGGCAAGTTGATGGGTGCTGTTGTGATCGCTGCCGCGTCGACCGATGAGAAGCTCGAGCTCTGCCGCGAAGCTGGCGCAGACATGACCATCAACTACGCCACCGAGGACCTGAAGACCAGGGCCAAGGAACTCACCGACGGCAAGGGCTGCGACGTCATCTATGACCCGGTTGGCGGCGACTACGCCGAAGCGGCGCTGCGATCTTCGGCGTGGGGAGGCCGCTTTCTTGTCATCGGATTCACCGCTGGCATCGCCTCGATTCCCCTCAACCTCACCCTGCTCAAGAGCTGCTCGATCGTGGGTGTCTTCTATGGAGCCATGGCCGCCAAAGAACCGGTGCTGCACGACGAACTCATGGCCGAGCTCATTGATTTCATTGCCACCGGAAAACTCAAGCCTGCAGTCTCTGAACGATGGCCGCTTGACGATGCAGCGACTGCGCTGCGTCGCATGATGGATCGTGAGGCCAGCGGCAAGGTCATCCTCGAACCCTGAGCGCGTGAACCCTGAGCGGTTCGCTCACTGAATTCGACACGACATACGCAGTTACGACGGCAGTGGTCGGCACATGCTGACCCTGTCGTTGGTTGCATGCTCGGCGGCCGACAACACGGCAACGGGGTCTCAGGCGTCTCTGGCCGCAGCCATGGCCGCCAGCTTCTCGAAGTCAACAGTGATGAAAATGCCGTCTGCTGTTGCGCACAAGACACGATCATCCGCCGTCGTATCGCCGCTGGGGCCAGGAGCATAAGAACTCGCCGAGGTGATGACCTTGCGTCCCTGGATGTCGTCGAGCGTTGCCTCGTAGCGGATTGCGGTGTGCAAGGGAGTCGGGGCCCGGTACACGACCGTGAGCGTGCCGGTCATTCCTGGCGCACCGGACGCAGCCTGGGTTGCCCCGAGCACCTCGTCGAACGCCGCAGCAGTGATCCCGCCGTGCACGCACCCCGGCGGACCTTCGTACGCGTGACCAAACGTCGCCTCGGCGATCACGGTGTCGCCTTCGATTCGCATCCGCATCGGAGGAGCCAGCGGGTTGGCTCGACCAATCATCGGGCTGTAGTCGGTGTGCCCGCTCGGAGGCCCTCCAGCGGTCGAAGCTTCACCGAAACTCTCATACCGACGGCCATGTTCGAAGGCATCGAGTCGAGCTGCTGTCAGTTCCAGATCAGTTGCGACCTCAGCGAACTCTTCATCCGGTGCCCGTGTGTCGACAAGCCGATCGATGATCACCCGCATCGCGTCGCCAACGCGCCAAGCGATTCGTCGACGGGGGCTGAGATCAGATGATGCATCGAGAGGCGAGCCCTCGTTGGCGAAAAAGCTCAGAACGGTTTCGGCGTCGGGGCTGAGTTTCATCGATACCTACGCCGCTCGGTAACGCGTCAACACGGGGCAGTGATCGCTGGGCTTGGTGCCCTTACGTCCGTTGCGATCGACGACGTCCAGCACGGCTCGATCTGCCAGCGACTTGCTCGCCAACAGATAGTCAATGCGGATTCCCTCTCGCTTGTGGAAGCGACCAGCTTGGTAGTCGTAGTAGCTGTAGAGCCCAGGCTCAGGATGGCGCTGGCGGAAGGTGTCCACGAGCCCCCAATCCACAACCGCAGCGAGGGCTGTTCGTTCGCGATCGGTGACATGCGTTGATCCCTCGAACGCTGCGGGATCCCACACATCGATGTCGGTCGGAGCGATGTTCCAATCGCCGGCAACGATGACTTCCGAACCCGGATCGGTGGTGGCGTCGAGGTGATCGATCAGCCGGCCGAGCCACGACAGCTTGTAGTGATAGTGATCGTGGTCGACCTCTCGACCATTTGGCACATAGACGCTGTGGATGCGTACTCCACCGCACGTCGCAGAGACCAACCGGGCGTCCGGGTCGGCCTCAATCCCCTCGTTGAATCCAAGAATCGGATCCTCGATGCCGACTTTGGAGAGAATGGCGACGCCATTCCATTGGTTGAGCCCGTGATGCACCGACTCATAGCCGAGCGCAGCGAACGCGTCCGCGGGAAACGCCTCGTCGGTGAGCTTTGTCTCCTGTAGACAGACGACATCCGGCGCCACTTCCTCGAGCCAGGGTTCGACCCGCGGCATGCGTGCGTTCAAAGAGTTCACGTTCCAAGTGGCAACCAACATCGCCGTCGACCCTACCCTTGGGCCCTGTGCAGGTCACCCTATGGAACGACTACATCTGCCCCTGGGCCTACGCCGCCCGTCCGCTCACCGACTGGTTGGTGAGCGAGGGCCACGAGATCTCGGTGCGCAGCTATGAGCTTCATCCTGATCTTGCGCCCGAAGGAAAGCAGGTCAAGCCCGGCGGACGACTTGACCGCGTCTTTGATCACATCGCAACCGAGTGCGCCCAGGTGGGTCTGGAGTTCAACAAACCGAGCCGAAGCCCGAACACTCATCAATTGCTCGGCATCTGCGAACTCGTCAGCACCCACGCTCCTGGCTCCTTCGCTGTATTCGATGCAGAGCTAGCGGCGTCTCATTGGGTCCGCAATGAGGCACTCGATGATGATGCTGTCGTTCGACGCGCACTCGATCGAGCGGACGCCCCCGTCGACGACATCCTCGAAATGGCGGCCGACGGTGAAGGCAGTCGACTGCTCGAGCAATCGATGCACGACGCATGGGACCTCGACGTCACAGGAACCCCAGCGTGGCGGATCGGCAGCCTGACGATTACCGGCCTGCATCCGCCGGAGCAGTTCGAGCGATGGGTGCACAAGTTGGCAGCCAAGGCTGCGACCTCCGAAGCCGAGTCGAGCTCGCCATGACCATCGCACTCGGAGAACGCATTCTGTTTGTCGTTGCGATGGAAGCTGAGGCACAACCGATCCGAGCATCACTTGGCCTCACCGGCGCTGAAGCTACGCAGCTCCATCCGGACTTCCCTGCCATGATCACGATTGGCGACGGACCTCGACCTCGCGCCGTAGCGACGAACGGCACGGACTCGCGTTTTGGTGTCGATGCCATCGCTTCCCAACCTGCGGTGGTCACCACGCTCACCGCCATCGAGGTTTTCGAACCCACGCTTGTGATCTCCGCTGGTGCCGCCGGTGGATTCGACAAGCGCGGTGGAGCGATCGGAGAGGTCGTTCTGAGCGATCGGGTCGTCTTCCATGACCGGCGAGTGCAGATCCCCGGATTCGATCGATACGGCAGGGGTGACTATCCGGTTGCCGACTTGTCGGCCATCGCCATTGACCTCGGGCTGACGATCGGCACGGCATCGACGGGAAATGCGCTCGACGCACCCCAAGTCGACCTCGATGGCATGGACGAAACCCAGACTCTGGCCAAAGACATGGAAGCCGCGGCGGTCGCTTGGGTGTGTGAGCACAAGCGAGTTCCGTTCGTTGCGCTCAAGGCGATCACCGATTTGGTAGACGTACCCGAGCCAACAGGTGAGCAATTTGCCCGCAATTTGGCGGTTGCGACCAAGAACCTTGCGACAACTGCCGCCCAGCTCACCGCAGCCTTGGGGTGACCCCACTAACCTCAGCACGTGGCCCCAAAACCCGTCAATGATGCCGGTCCCAATGCCTGGCTGATCGAAGAGCTCCAGCAGCAGTACTCGGAGAACCCAAAGTCCGTTCCAGAGTCGTGGCAGCACGTCTTTGAGAACGGTACGGAAAACGGAACTCCGACCGTGCCGACCAATGGCTCTGCCCCGACGACGAATGGGGCAGTGACTCCAGCGACAAACGGAGCAACAGCGCCCCCTCCTGTCGCGGCGTTGCCAGCAGCACCGGCCGCAGCGCCAGCTCCCGCTGCACCAGCACCTGTTGCCGCCGCTGCGCCAACGACAGCTGCAGCAGCCCCAGCCGACGCAACCCCAGAGGAGGCTGTGGCGCAACCCGAGTACGTCCCTGAGGCCCTTCGAGGGGCAGCAGCCCGCATCGTGGCCAACATGGAGTCCTCTCTCGAGGTTCCGGTTGCGACGAGCTTTCGCGAAGTGCCAGCAAAGTTGCTGGAAATCAATCGTAAAATCCTGAACAACCATCTCAAGCGGGTGCGAGGTGGCAAGACCAGCTTCACCCACCTCATTGGTTACGCCATCGTGCGCGCTATCGCCGACACCGTGCCCGCCATGAACAACGTCTATGTCAAAGACGAAAATGGTAAGCCTCAGGTGCTCCGCAGCCCCGAGATCAATTTGGGGATCGCCGTTGACCAACAGAAGTCTGATGGCACTCGCACACTGATCGTTCCCGTTATCAAGAAGGCGAACGAGATGGACTTTCGCCAGTTCGTCGCCGCCTACGAGGAACTGGTCCGAAAGGTCCGTGACAACAAGATCGGCGTCGAGGACCTCATGGGTGGCACGGTCACCATCACGAATGTTGGCACGATCGGCACCGTCCAGTCCGTCCCTCGGCTGATGCAGAACCAGAGCGTGATCGTCGGTCTCGGTCGCATCGATTATCCGACGGCGTTCCAAGGTGCAGACCCCAAGATGCTCGCTCAGCTCGGCGTGTCGAAGGTGATGGCGATGACCTCCACCTATGACCACCGAGTCATCCAGGGTGCAGAAAGCGGGCTCTTTCTCCAACGGGTACATCAGCTCCTCCTCGGCGAGGACGACTTCTACACCAAGACATTCGGCGAAATGGCTGTTCCGTACGAGGCAGTGAAGTGGCGCGATGATCACGGCACCTCAGATGCCGCCGACGACGTCGACAGTGCCCAGGCCAAGCAGATGGCCGTCAACACCTTGATCAATCAGTACCGAGTTCGTGGTCACCTGATCGCCAACACCAACCCGTTGTCTGACGGTCCAACCAAGATGCATCCCGAGCTCGATCCCGCCACGTTCGGGCTCACGATCTGGGATCTCGATCGTGAGTACCTCACGGGCAATCCGGCGGGCGTCTATGCCTCGGTGGGTGGTTCGGCGCGAAAGATGAAGCTCGGAGACATTCTGGGACTTTTGCGCGATGCATACAGCCGTTCGATCGGCATCGAGTACATGCACATCGCCGAGCCAGAGGAGAAGCGATGGGTGCAAGAGAAGGTTGAGGGAGCGAGCTATGGCTTCAGCCGGGAACAGCAGCACCACATCCTCGAACGCTTGAGTGCGGCAGAAGCGCTCGAGAAGTTCTTGGCTGCCCGCTATGTCGGTCAGAAGCGATTTGGCATCGAAGGCTGTGAGAGCGCCATCCCCATCCTCGATTCGATCATTTCCGCCGCGGCCGACGACTCCATGGACGAAGTGATCGTTGGTATGGCCCACCGAGGACGACTCAACGTCCTCGTCAACACGATGGGCAAGAAGTACGGCGAACTCTTCGAGGAGTTCGAAGGCAACGTTGCCGAAGATGACATTCAGGGTTCTGGAGATGTGAAGTACCACCTCGGCTACTCGGGTGTTCACACGAGCCCGAGCGGCGCTTCGATCGATCTGCGGCTTGCCCCCAACCCCTCACACCTCGAGGCGGTCGCTCCGGTGGTCGTTGGTATGGCCCGGGCCAAGATGGACCAAAGCAGCACGGGTAACTATCCGCTGCTCCCGATCGTGCTTCACGGTGACGCCGCCTTCGCTGGACAGGGTGTGGTCGCCGAGACCTTCAACCTCAGTCAGGTCAAGGGCTACACGGTTGGTGGAACCATCCACCTGATCATCAACAACCAACTCGGGTACACCACCGCACCCCATCAGTCTCGATCCTCGGAGTACTCGACCGATGTGGCCAAGATGGTGCAAGCCCCAATCTTCCACGTCAATGCCGATGATCCCGAAGCCTGCGTCCGTGTGGCACAGCTGGCCTTCGAATATCGCCAAGAATTCAACAAAGACGTCGTGATCGACATGATCGGCTATCGCCGGCACGGCCACAATGAAGGCGACGATCCGAGCTACACGCAGCCGTTGATGTACCGCAAGATCGGGGAACGACCATCGACCCGGACGCTCTACACCCAAGCCCTCATCGACCGCGGCGACATCTCCGTCGCAGAGGCCGAGAGCGCCCTCGAGTACTTCCAGGATTTGCTCCAGACCGCTCTCGATGCCACACGCCAGGACGCTCCGCCGCAGAACTATCTGGCCGCACCTTCGCCGCCGCCGGTGGGTGTCCTCCCCCACGTCGAAACCGGGGTTGACAAGTCCGTGCTCGATGCCGTCTACACCGCCATGTCGACCACGCCCGATGCCTTCACCGTTCATCCCAAACTTGCTCGCCAATTCAGGTCCCGAGACGCCATGTGGGCCGAAGGCGACATCGACTGGGCCCTCGGCGAGGCATTCGCCATCGGTTCGCTCTTGGTCGAGGGCAGCTCAGTCCGTCTCGCCGGGCAGGACTCTCGAAGAGGAACGTTCGCTCATCGTCATGCCACGGTTCACGATTATGAGAACGGCGACGAGTACACCCCGCTCGCCCACGCAGCGGCGCCAGACACTGATCTATGGATCTATGACTCCACACTTTCGGAATACGCAGCGCTCGGATTCGAGTACGGCTACTCCCTGAGCAACCAGGACGCCTTGGTGATGTGGGAAGCGCAGTTCGGCGACTTCGTCAACGGCGCGCAGATCATCATCGATCAGTTCCTCGTCGCTGGCGAAGACAAGTGGGGCGAAACCACCAGTCTCACCATGCTTCTCCCGCACGGCTTCGAAGGCCAGGGCCCAGAACACTCGTCCGGGCGCCTGGAGCGATTCCTTCTCGTTTGTGCAGAGGACAACATCCAGATCGCCAACCCAACGACCGCCGCACAGATGTTCCACCTTCTGCGCCGCCAGATCGTGCGCGAGGTCAACAAGCCGCTGATCATCTTCACGCCCAAATCAGGGCTTCGGGCCAAGTGGTCGCGGAGCCGTGTTGAGGATCTGACCTCAGGTTCGTTCCAGGAAGTGCTCGGAGACCCAGGCGCCGCGGAGGCTTCTTCGGTTCGCCGAGTTGTGTTCGCCAGTGGCAAGGTTGCAGCCGAGGCACTCGCCAAGCGAGACGAACTCGGAGCAGCGGCTGCGGTCGTGCGCGTCGAGCAGCTCTATCCCTGGCCCTTCGAAGCAGTTGCGGCCGAGATGGAGCGTTACTCGAACGCGTCAGAGATCGTGTGGCTCCAAGAGGAACCCGAGAACATGGGTGCCTGGAACGCGGTGAAGGGCCGTCTCTACGAAGCCCACGGAGACACACACTCGATACGACGGGTGAGTCGAACCGAGTCAGGCAGCCCCGCTACCGGGTCAGCCGCGATCCACAATCAGGAACAAGCCGAGCTCATGGAACGGGCGTTCAACGCTCTTTGACCTACCAGACCTCGCTGGCTGTTGAACAGCCAGCGAGGTGTCTGCTGAAGGCCCGAACCGCTACGAATCGCGAAGCGCGATACCGAGAACGGCTTGCAGATCAGTAAGCGCCTGATCGGCGCCGAGCACCTTGATGGTTTCCATACCCATCGCTCGGGCCGGCTTCAGGTTGATTCCGAGATCGTCCAAGAAGACGGCCTCGGTCGGCGGAATCTCGAGTGCCGCGAGCGCGTATTCGTAGAAGCCGATCTCTGGCTTGCGGATGCCGATCACCGAAGACTCGATGACTTCGTCGAACAAGCCCATCACCTCTTTGATGTCGGGGCTCGCTTCGCTCCACGGCCGGAAATTGTTGGTGAGACAGGCCGTCTTCAATCCGGCGGCCTTGATCCGGCGAATCGCCTCCACCATTTCGGGTCGGAGTTTCCCGTGGATGAGTTCGAGCACGATGCTGCCATCGACTCGATGGCCAGCCGCCGCAGATTCCTCGGCGAACAGCTCACCGAACTCGATGTCGGTCACATCACGACGCTCGAATTTGGCCCACGCGTTGTCATCGGGGTTCTTCGTGTTGATGCCGCGAATGAAATCGAGCGGCAAGCCGTTGGCCTCCTCGAACTCGTTGAAGGCGTCAAAGGGTGACGTCAACACGACGCCCCCGAAATCGAAAAGCACACTGGTAATCACGAGCGCCGACTGTAGATCGTTGTGCCGTGCGAGCCCTCACCTGCATTCGCGCACGAATAGGCCAGACCCATCATGCGCTTCGCTTGACGATGCTGCTTCACTGGTAGACGCATGAATTCATCTCAAGGACACCTCGTCATCGACGGGTCCAATATCGCGACTGAAGGTCGCAGCCTCCCGAGTCTTCAACAGCTCGACGAGGCCGTACGCGGCGTAATCGCCGAGCGGGCTTTCGAATCGGTCACTGTGATCGTCGATGCCACGTTTGCTCATCGAATTGACGACTCCGAAAAAGAAGAGTTCGAACAAGCAGTGGATGCAGGTGAAATCATCATGCCGCCGGCCGGAGTTGTTGGCCGCGGCGATGCGTTCATCTTGCAGGTTGCCGACAAGGCAAACGCCGCGGTGCTTTCGAACGACTCCTTCCAAGAGTTCCACGGTGAACACGATTGGCTCTTCGAGGAAGGCCGCCTCATCGGCGGCAAGCCCATCGAACATGTCGGGTGGGTCTACGTTGACCGTGTCCCCGTCAGAGGGCCGGCTAGCCGACGATCAGTTCGTGAAGCTCGTGGGAGCAAGAAGGCACCAGCAAGTCGCCCGCGCAAGAGCCGTAGCTCGTCGAAGCGAACCGCACGAACAAGTGATGCGGCGCTTGCCCCGATGCCGGTTCCGTCGTCACCGCCGCCCGGACAACGTCAGTCAGACGATGTCGGTGGTGGCCAGCCCAATGACGATGGCCAGAAACGACAAGGTCGCAAGCCCCGAGCCAAGCAAGGTGGCACCAAGCGCGATCAGCAACGTGAACAAGATTCTTCAGACGGCGGACGGAAGTCAACACCGCGGGCTGGCTCGGAGCTAAACGATCCAGTGACATTCCTGACATTCGTCAGCGCGTATTCAATCGGCGATGAGGCCGAAGCCGTTGTCGAACAGTTCGCCTCGCACGGGTGCTACGTGCGAGCCAAAGGGGCACAGTGCTACCTGCCCTCGAAGTCCATGGGAGACCCGCCGCCAACCAAGGCCCGCGACGTTGTCTCCCATAACCAGGCCGTCACGGTCAGAGTCGTATCCCTCGATTCTGAACGCCGCGGCATCAACGTCGAGTTGGTCGACGTTGGTGAGATTCGGGATGAATCCGAGTCAGCACCTCATCAAGTGGCTTCTCCCGCCGACGAATTGACGGGCGAAGCGAATCCCCAAACAAGGAGCACACTCAACGTGGCTACCAAGAAGACCGCGGCCAAGAAGGCCGCTCCAAAGAAGGCAGCAGCCAAGAAGGCCGCCCCGAAGAAGGCAGCAGCCAAGAAAGCTGCTCGTCGCTGAGTCGAGGGCGTTCCCGCCTCAACATCTCATCGCACTGAACTCCGGGCTTCCCCGGAGTTCAGTCGCGTGTGAGCTCATGAGCTCGCTCGTTCCAACGAACTTGCCGCACACGTAGCACCTCGCGGCTCGGGCCCTTAGCCTCAGCGCTCATGTCGGCCCAGTTCATCTACACCATGCACAAGGTCGGGCGTTTCCACCCGCCGGACCGCCAAGTCCTCGAGAACATCACGCTCTCGTTCTTTCCCGGCGCCAAGATCGGCGTGCTCGGAGGCAATGGAGCGGGCAAGTCGTCTTTGCTTCGAATCATGGCCGGCTCCGACGACGGTTTCACGGGGGACGCTCGGCTCACCCCCGGATTCGCGGTCGGCCATCTCGAGCAGGAACCCAAGCTCAATGAAGACAAAGATGTCCGTGGCAACGTCATGGACGGTGCCGGCGAAACGGTCACGCTGCTAAGCCGCTACGAAGCAGTTCTCGCGAAGTGGGCAGACCCTGATGCCGACTACGAGAAGCTCGGAAACGAGCAGGGTGAGCTGGAAGCCCAAATCGAAGCCGTCCAGGGCTGGGACCTCCAACGCACCATCGAAATCGCCATGGACGCGCTCCGGCTTCCGCCGCCCGACAGCAGCGTTGAGCATCTTTCCGGAGGCGAGCGACGTCGCGTGGCCTTGTGCCGCCTGCTCATCAGTCAGCCTGACCTGTTGCTGCTCGATGAACCGACCAACCACCTCGACGCTGAGTCGGTGGCCTGGCTCGAGCACCACCTCCACGACTACCCCGGCACCGTCGTGGCGATCACTCACGATCGCTACTTCCTCGACAACGTTGCGAAGTGGATCCTTGAACTCGACCGAGGCCGCGGCATTCCGTTCGAAGGCAACTATTCCAGCTGGCTCGAACAGAAGCAGGATCGTTTCGACAAAGAGCAGAAAGCGCAAGATGCAAAGCGCCGCACGCTGCAACGAGAGTTGGAGTGGGTCCGCATGGGTACCAAGGCTCGTCAGGCAAAGGGCAAGGCTCGCCTCACGGCTTACGAGACGCTTCAGGCCGAAGCTGAGGCCTACAACCCTGCAGATGAGAAGGTCCAGATCTACATCCCACCCGGTCCTCGACTTGGAGACCAGGTCATCGAGGTTGATGGCCTGTCGAAAGGATTCGACGACAAGCTCTTGATCGAGAACCTGTCGTTCAAACTGCCCAAAGCGGGAATCGTCGGAGTCATCGGCGGCAACGGTGCGGGTAAGACCACGTTGTTCCGCATGTTGATCGACGCCGCAACGGGCGACGGTGGCGAAAAGCCCGACTCGGGATCCATCACGGTCGGATCAACGGTGGACCTGTCCTGCGTCGATCAGTCGCGAGATGCCCTGGACCCTGACCGAACCGTCTACGAAGAGATCACCGACGGCCACGACGTGCTGGACCTCGGAGGCAAAGAGGTGAACGGACGGGCATACGTTGCGTCGTTCAACTTCAAGGGCTCAGATCAACAAAAGACCGTTGGTGTGCTTTCTGGTGGTGAACGCAACCGAGTGCATCTTGCCAAGATGCTCAAAAAGGGCGGCAATGTGCTGCTCCTCGACGAACCGACAAACGATCTCGATGTCGACACGTTGCGAGCGCTCGAAGACGCGCTTGAACGCTTCCCCGGATGCGGAGTCGTGATCAGTCACGATCGCTGGTTCCTCGATCGAATCGCGACTCACATTCTGTCGTTCGAGGGCAATTCGCACGTTCGATGGTTCGAGGGCAACTTCAGTGAGTACGAAGAGTTCCGTGCTCGAGAGTTGGGCGAAGACGCCGCCCCGAGCCGCATCACCTACAAGCCTCTCGCCAGATAGAGATCCGAAATCCCCCGAATCTTCGGGACGATTTCTTTCTCAACCGGTCAGGACGGCCTGCCGATGCATGAACCATGGCATCCAAGGCGGCAACAGAACTGAAGCGTGAGAGCCGAGCTGTCACGCGCCTCATAGAAGCTGGCTCGTCGACCGAATGCTCGGTCTGCGAAAAGGTCCTGAAGTTTCGGGCGCGACAGCGTGACTACCAGATCATCTGCAACGTCTACGACGACGGGGACTGGGTTCGCGTCGAGCACTTCCACGACGAGTGCTACCTCGATGCCGAGCAACCCTTCGGCCCTCCCGTCGACTGATCACCACCTCCCGTCCCCACGCGCAATGAATCACTGGCGTCCCGCCACGGTCAAAGCGCGCCCCACCCACTGCGAATAGAGTCCACACGTGCCTGCCAATCCTGACGATCACATCTTTGCCGCCGATTTAGCGACTCGAACCGGCGAAGCCCTGCTCGCCGTTCGAGAACAGCTGATTGAGGGCAAGCTCGAACACGGCGAAATGAAGGATGCCGGAGACGCCGCAGCGCAGGCCCTGATTGCCGAAGCGCTCGCGTCGTCGCGTCCCAATGACGCCGTCCTGTCTGAAGAAGCGACCGATACCAGCGCTCGCCTCAGCGCTGAGCGCACATGGATCATCGATCCCCTTGATGGCACACGTGAATACGCAGAACCACCACGGACCGATTGGGCCGTGCACATCGCACTCGTGATGAACGGCGAGCCCGTCTGCGGAGCCGTCGCATTGCCTGCACAGAACTTGACGCTGGCTACTGGCATCGGTGCTCCTTCCCTCCCCGCTGCGCACGATGGGCCACCGCGTGTCATCGTGAGCCGTACCCGCCGACCCCCAGCTGCGGTGTCGCTCGCGGAGAAGCTCGACGCGGAGTATCTCGAGATGGGATCTGCCGGAGCGAAGGCGATGGCGGTAGTGCTCGGCCAGGCCGACATCTACGCCCATTCAGGTGGGCAGTATGAGTGGGACAATTGCGCTCCCGCCGCAGTGGCAACGGCCGCTGGCCTTCACTGCTCGCGGATCGACGGCTCCCCGCTTGTGTACAACAACGAAGACCCCTACCTTCCAGACCTGTTGATTTGTCGGAAGGAATGGGCTGACCGTTGCCTGGAGATCCTGAACAGCTGAGCGAAACTCCGATCAACGAGCCGTCGGTCGAACCTGACCGACGGCCCGTTTACTGGGAGCGTCGGGGCCGGACCGCCCTCGTCTTCCTCAATCGTCCCCATCGACACAATGCCTGGACCGGCAAGATGGAGCGGGCTTACCGTCAGTGTCTCGCAGAGATTGAGGCCGACGAAGAGACCCGAGTCATCGTCGTGACCGGCACCGGCGAACGATTCTGCGTCGGTGGCGACAGCCAGGCACTCGAAGGTCACGCCAGCAAAGGCGACTACGACCGTGGTCTTGTCGGGGACGAGGCAACGCCCGGTTACGGATTCGACGAACAATTCGACCTTCCGTTCGCCAACCACTTCGGCCTCTCCAAACCAATTATTGCCGCCGTGAATGGCGCAGCAGCTGGCATCGGTTTTGCGCTCGCTTGTTTTTGCGATCTGCGGTTTGCCAGTACCGGCGCCAAGATGACCACCGCGCACGGCAAGCTCGGTCTGGCTCCCGAATATGGCCTGTCGTGGATCATTCCGCGAATCATCGGCTTGGGGCGAGGCATGGACATCGTGCTGACCTCGCGTGTCGTGCTGGCCGAAGAAGCGTTGTCCCTTGGGCTCGTGAACCAAGTTCACCCGGCCGAGACACTGCTCGATGAGACCCTTGCCTACGCCGAACAGCTTTCTGCAACGGTGTCGCCACAAGCGCTTCGAGTCTCGCGTCAGCAGGTCTATCTCGATCAACACCGCGACGTTGGCACCTCGATCAACGAGTCTCTGCGATTGCTCCGGGAGCTGATGGCGACCGACGAATATCGCGAAGGCGTCGCTGCGCTGGTCGAAAAGCGCCCACCCAACTTCTGACAAACGTCACACTCCGCCCGACTGAGGATTCAGGCGGACCGTGTTCCACACTTGGGGTCGTGACTTCCCCCGCAGCTGATGACCTCGATCTTGGTTCGTTCACCAACGACGCGCCCTGGAGCGTCAAGTCGAACACCCTGGTCTGGCGGGCCGGTGTCGATCGGTTACGAGCCGAGCAACTCCGCGCCCTCCCCGGCTTGACCAGACCCCCGAAGTTGCCACCGCTGCGTCGAGCCGTCACCGTGATCCGAATCCTCGGCCTCGCCATCGTCATTTGGGCGGTGAAGGAGCGGGGTCGAGACACTTCGAAGACCGGCATCTCGCGACGCGTCCGACTCGCAGCAGAGAAGCTCGGGCCCACCTACATCAAGTTGGCGCAGATCATCTCCGCTGGCGAAGGTGTCTTCCCCAAGGAGCTGGTCGACGAATGCAAGAAGTGCCGCGACCAGGTTCCCGCTGTGCCGTACGAAAAGGTCGTCGACATCGTCGAGGCCGAACTCGGGCGCCCACTGCACGCCGTGTTCCAGAGCTTCGACCCTGCTCCCCTGGCTGCAGCCTCGATCGCCCAGGTGCACCGAGCCGTGCTCCGGACAGGTGAAGAGGTCGTCGTCAAAGTCCAGCGACCTGGGATTGACGAGTTGGTTCGCAAGGACTTGAAGGTCCTCGCCTGGCTCGCACCGTTCCTGGTTGGTCGGATCCCGGTTTCAGCCCTGGCCAATCCTCCTGCCCTCGTCGAGCTCTTCGCAGAGACCATCATCGAAGAACTCGACTTCCGACTCGAAGCCGACAACATGCTTGATCTCGGTCGAGTGTTCGTCGAACTGAATCAGCTTGGATTCGTCGTGCCCCGACCCCACCCCGAGCACGTCACCGCCCGGATGCTCGTCATGCAGAAGATGGACGGCTTCAACTTCGACGACGCCGTCGGCATGAATGCAGCGGGCATCGACACCGAGGCCGTCGTCAAGACCGGGATGATCGGATTTCTCGAAGGAGCGTTTCTCCACGGTGTGTTCCACGGTGATCTCCACGGCGGAAATCTCTTCGTGATGGAAGACGGGCGGACCGCACTCGTCGACTTCGGCATCACCGGGCGTCTTACCGAGCGAGAGCGCATGGCGTTTCTCAAGATGATGATGACCGCGACAATGAACGACGTACGGGGCCAAGTCGATGCACTCCGCGAACTCGGAGCACTCCCCCTCGACACCGACGTCGATGCGGTTATCAAGGATCTTGGACTCGACGGCCCCCCGCTCGATCCCACCAAACTCGAGCCAGACGAAATGGTTGCCGAGCTCCAGCGCATCATCAAAGCACTGCTGGCCTACGGCGCACGCATGCCGAAGCCCCTGATGCTGTACGTGAAGAATCTGATCTTCATCGATGGGGCAATCGCCACCCTGGCTCCCGAGCTCGACATGTTTGCTGTCGTGACGGACATCGCGATGCACTTCGCGACAACCCATGGCCAGGCCATCTCCGAGCAACTCGGGATGGCGCAAGAGGAATGGAAACTCGACCTCGATGGCGTCAAGGCCGGCTTCGGCGTTGACCCAAACGAGATGGATCGACTGACCTACGCAGAGCTCCAAGAACGTCGACAACTCATCAACAAGCGCTTGACCGGCAAGTTTCTCGACTGACGAGGTCGTCCAACCCAAGATGCTGGAGAAGAAGCGACGCTTCAAGGTCTGCGTGCGCTAGACAACAGCGGTGCGGTTGGTCATTGCGGAATGCACGGTGGACTACGACGGGCGCCTGACGGCCCATCTTCCAAGAGCTGTCCGTCTCCTCATGGTGAAGGCAGATGGTTGCGTTGCCGTCCATGCCGATGGTGGCGCCTACAAGCCATTGAATTGGATGAATGCGCCCAACGTGTTCACCGACCATGGTGATCACTGGACGGTTGTCAGTCCCAAGGGAGAAGCGCTGACGATCACGCTGCACGAGATCATCAGCGACCAGAGTCAAGAGCTCGGCATCGACCCTGGCCTGCAGAAAGACGGCGTCGAAGCTCACCTCCAAGAACTACTGGCTCTCGACACCGGACAGATCGCCGTAGGCATGAAGTTGATCCGTCGTGAGTACCCGACCGAGATCGGTCCGGTCGACTTGCTCTGCCGAGACGCCGACGGCGCAACAGTTGCCATCGAGATCAAGCGTCGGGGAGAAATAGACGGCGTCGAGCAGCTGACTCGGTACCTGGAGTTCCTCAACCGTGTGACCGACTTGGCTCCAGTCCGGGGAATGTTCGTTGCCCAAGAAATCAAGCCGCAGGCCAAGACACTCGCAGCGGACCGCAAGATCGAATTTCTCGAAGTCGACTATGACGTCTTGCGAGGCGTCGAGCGCCCCCAACAGAAACTGTTCTGATTCCCATGGTGGATCGAATGACCGAAGCCGCCGCGATCGAGGGGACAGACCGTCCTGTCACACAACGATCACTTGTCTCAGACCTGCGAGCTCTCGGAGTCGAACAGGGCGATGTCGTCATCGTCCATACGTCTCTCTCCGCGCTGGGTTGGGTCATCGGAGGCTCTCAGGCTGTTGTCGAAGCCCTGATGGAGTCCGTTGGCTCTGCGGGAACCATCGTGATGCCGACGCAGTCCGGGCACGTCAGTGACCCGGCTGAGTGGTCGGCGCCTCCCGTGCCCGAGACGTGGCACCAGATCGTTCGCGATGAGATGCCGACGTACGACCCGGCGCTGACGCCAACGCGTTTGATGGGTCAGGTCGTCGACTGTTTTCGTCATCACCCGAGCACCGTGCGCAGCGAACATCCTCAGTTGTCCGTCGCGGCGGCAGGCCGCCAAGCCGACGAAATCATCCGCCCCCACGAATTCGCCGCCGGGCTCGGCCCCACCTCACCGCTCGGGCGGATGTATGAGCTCGGAGCGAAGGTCCTGTTGCTCGGCGTGGGGCATGGGAACAACACCTCACTCCACCTGGCTGAGTACCAGGCCGAGTGGCCCTCCAAGTCCACGAGTCAGCGCGGTGCGCCGTTGATCGTCAACAACGAGCGTCAATGGGTTGAGGTCGAGGATCTCGACATCGACGAAGAGGACTTCGAGCAGATCGGTGCCAGCTTTGTCACCGAGTGGAAGGGCGAGGGGGCTCAGACCGATGGACCGGTCGGCGCCGGAATCGGCCGACTCATGTCGATGCCCGCCCTCGTCGACTTCGCCACCAGCTGGATGTCCAACAACCGCCGCTAACCCCTCCGGATTGGTGGAGCGAGACGGACAATTACGACCGTCTGCCTCCACCGATGCAACCGCCCTCCGGATTGGTGGAGTGAGACGACCACTTATGACCGTCTACCTCCACCAATCGTGGGAAGAGGGTGGAAGGGCATGAGGTTTGGTTAGCTGAAGGAGACGCCGCCGTTGTTGAGGACGACTCGCCCGTCGCCACCGAGGGTCTGGAAGATCGCCGTGCCAGATTCGCCTTCGCCGGTCCACATGTTGATGGTGAGTGCCTCACCCGGCATGACGGGCGAGGAGAACCGACCCTCCATCGCGTTGAAGCGGGTTGGATCGTTGTCGCACAGCGCAGAGAGCAAGCCACGACCGGTAAAGCCGTAGGTGCACAGTCCGTGAAGAATCGGCTTCGGAAAGCCGCCAACATCGGAGAACTGCTTGTCAGAGTGCAGCGGATTGCGATCCCCGCTCAGGCGGTAGAGCAACGCTTGATCATCACGGGTCTGATAGGTGACGGAGTGGTCTGGGGCTCGGTCCGGGGCCACATTCGACTTCACCGAAGGTCCACGATCGCCACCGAAGTCTCCTTCGCCGGTGATGAAGACCGACGACGTCGTGTCGAACAACGGTTGACCATCAGAGGTCAACACGGCAGTCGCCTTTGTCGCTACGACTGCTCCCTTGCCCTTGTCGTAGATTCCGGTGATCTCATCAACCATCGAGATCTCGCCAGCAACCGGAATCGGGCGATGCAGGACAATCCCCTGCTCGCCGTGGACCAACATGCGAGCGTCGTACTTCCCCGCGCTGCTCATGGCGCTGGAACCGCCACGAGCGTTGAAGCCCGAGAGCACACAGAACGTTGGGAGCACTGCTTGATCGACCCCGGCGGTGTTCTCGGTGGTGAATTGAAGCTCATCGCCGACCGGGTCCGAAACCCCGCAGCCAACGCCAAGGGCGTACAGCAACGCGTCGCGGGAATCCCAGGACCACACCCTGGCCTCTCCCTTGGTTCCGACAGCATCTGGATTCATGGGCATCGCAAGGCCTCCTAGTAAGGCGTCGGGTAGCCGGGTCCGGTGAACGGATCGCCTGCCATATTCGAATTGGGTTGCGCGTCCGCCATCATCTGCTGGACGACCGCGCCGACATCAGTTGGTTCTGCTGGGGCATCGACGGACGGGCCCTTGTGCCACGTATTGGCGATGCCAAGCTCGCGTCCGCTGGAGAGGAATACACGGCCCGTCACCTGCGCAGATTCCTTGCTCGCCAGCCACGTTCCGATCGGGGCCACCCATCGGGGATCCATCATGGCCTTGCCCTCGTCGTCCATTGTTCCCATACCGAGGTCCTCGGTCATGCGAGTGAGCGCTCCGGGCGAGATGGCATTCACGGTTACCCCGTAGCGAGCCAGCTCTTGGGCTGCAATCACGGTGAACGAGGCGATGCCTGCCTTGGCTGCGCCGTAGTTGGTCTGTCCCGGGTTTCCGAAGATGCCAGAGACAGACGTGGTGTTGATGAGCCGAGCATCGTTCGTCTCCCCTGCCTTCGCCCGCTCTCGCCAGTATGCGGCGGCCCAGCGTGAGGGTGCGAACGTGCCTTTGAGGTGAACCTTGATGACTGCGTCCCACTCGCCCTCGGTCATGTTCGTCAGCATGCGATCTCGAAGGATGCCTGCATTGTTGATGACCACGTCGAGGCCGCCGAACGTCTCGACGGCCTGGTTGATCATGCGCTGGGCGCCTTCCCAATCCGACACATCGTCGGCATTGGCGGCGGCCTGGCCACCGGTGTCGTTGATCTCAGCAACGACTTCTTCTGCTGGAGAGAGATCACTGCCTGAACCATCACGGGCTCCGCCCAGATCGTTCACGATCACCTTGGCGCCGTGCTGGGCCAGCATCAACGCGTGCTCGCGTCCAATTCCCCGACCGGCACCGGTCACAATTGCTACACGGTCTTCGCACAAACGGCTCATCAGCCACTCCTCAGAAATCAACACCAGAACGAGTGGATCATGTCACAGCTCGATGAAGAAGCGAAAAGCGTGACGCCACGTCGGGGCCGTTCGGTGGCAGACTCAGCAGCTGTGTCCAGAAAGCGGCGGATCGCCCTCATCGCGGGAGGAATTCCCCTAGCCCTCCTCCTGCTCTTGGTCGCAGCCTGGGGAATCGACACCGCGGTGTCCGGCGACCGCGTCGTGCGCAACGTCTACACCGAAAGCGGCACTCCTCTCGGCGGGTTGAACCGAACCGACGTCGAAGCAACCGCCGCGGATCTCACTGCCGCCCTCTCGACCGAGCCCGCCACGCTCGTTGTCGGTACTCAGCTCTTCGATTCCAACCCGGTCGAACTCGGCGCGAAGGTCGACGGCCAGGCCCTTGCCGATGTTGCTCTCGACGCTCGCCGCGGCGGCAATGTCGTGACTCGTCCGTTTCGTTGGATCGGCACGTTCTTCAACGATGTCGAAGTGCCGGTGTCATACGTCATCGACGAATCACAGTCTGCGCAGACAACAACCGATCTCATCGAACCACTGCTCGCCGAGCCGATCGAACCCGAAATCGGCCTCATCGGCGGCGAGCTCGTCGTGACCCCAGGTGCTGACGGGGCACGACTTGACGGTTCAGCGCTCTATGACGCGATGCCGGCCATGATGGAATCTGGCCCGCCGTACAAGCTCGAACTCGCTCCTGAGCCGCTCAATCCTGATGTCGAAGACGCTGTCCTGAGCGCCGTTGCCGACGAGGCCAATGCCGCCACCGGCAAGGCAGTTGAGTTCCAGGTTCTGTCCTCTCAGGCCGTCGTCGACGGCCCAACAGTCCGCAGCTGGGTCCTGCTCGACGAGACGGGCCCGACTCCCACCTGGACCATTGATCAACAAGCCGCGGTTGCCGAGCTCCAGCCGCTCTTCACCGGGCTTGGCTCTGATGATCAGCAGGCACGCTTCGATATCTCCGACGGAAGGCCGATCATCATTCCTGCCTCCGAGTCGGTCGTCTGTTGCGACGACGACACTGCTGAACGCATCAAGAACGGCCTCCTTGCGCCGCCCGAGGCTCCAGAGCCACTCGAGGGCGAAGAGGCGACCGAAGAAGTCAGCAACGATGGTGAGGATGAAGCAGCCGAGCCCGAACTGGAGATCGGCCGACGCATCGAGTTGGCGCCCCGAGTGGCGGCAAGCTCTGCAGGAGTTGCCGAACTCGAAGCACTTGGGATCATCGAAGAAGTTTCGACGTTCACCACCCAGCACAAGTGCTGCGAAGGTCGCGTCACCAATATCCAACTGATGGCCGACATCGTGAAGGGCACAATCATCGAGCCTGGCGGACGATTTGATCTCAACGAAGCCGTTGGCCGACGCACGACTGCAAACGGCTTCGTCCCGGCGGGAGCGATTGCCCAAGGCGTCCTCGAATCCCAGGTCGGTGGCGGCGTCAGCCAGTTCACCACCACAATTTTCAATGCCGCCTTCTTCGGTGGCCTCGATTTCATCGAATATCAGAGCCACTCGCTCTACTTCAGCCGATATCCGAGAGGACGAGAAGCGACCATCTCGTTTCCGAAGCCCGATTTCATCATCGAGAACAACACCCCCTATGGCATCTTGATCTGGCCGACCTACACCGACACGTCGATCTCCGTCACCTTCTATTCGACCAAGAACGTCGAGGTCTACTGCGTCAAGACCGACGACTCGCTCGTTCAAGGTGAGGACGGGTGTGACAGCGCGGTTCGCACCGGGTCACAGGGCGCTTGCACGAGAAACACCACGGTGCGCCAGCGCGACTTCGAAGATGGTCGTTCGATCGAAGACTCCGTCTTTGCCGTGTACCGACCGGGTGAGGGACTTGATTGCGCCGGCAACTCGACTCGCCCGACGGTCCCCGAGCCTGAACCTGATCCGAATGCCACAACAACAACTGTTGCTGGTGACACCACACCGACCACGGTCGCCCCACCAGCGACGACCGCGCCACCGGCTACCACCGCACCCACTACAGCGGCACCGACCACCGCGGCTCCCACCACCGCCCCACCATCGTCTGACGGATAGACGAACGGTCGTACTTCCGTACGTGACCGATGCACGGTTCGACCCCGCTCCGAGGCGACATGGTTTGGGCCAGCGGCTCTAGCCTGAACGGGTGAGCTTCCCGGTCAGCCAGCCAGCCTCTGCACTCGATGTGCTCGATGTTGTGATCGTTGGCGCCGGACCTGCAGGCGCAGCCGCTGTGATCGAAGCTGAGCGGGCTGGTTTGTCGGCGGTCTGCATCGACAAAGCCCACTTCCCTCGTGACAAGTGCTGCGGCGATGGCTTGACCGCTGGTGCCCTTCGACATCTCGACGCACTCGGTCTGGATCCAGCGAACGTTCCGAGCTGGAAGGTGGTCAACGACGTCATCGTCGGCGGACCTGACCGCAAGCTCGTGACGTTCCCGCTACCTCGAGACAACGGACAGTTCGCGGCGATCACCCGCAGAAGCGAACTCGATGCCGCGCTCGTCGATCTGGCTCGCAAGCAAGGTTGTGAGATCCGTGAAGGGATCGCTCTGGATCGGCTGGTGAGTCACCCCGAGCATGTTGAACTCCATTTGTCTGACGGTTCGGTCCTTCGCTCGCGCTTCTTGGTTGCGGCCGACGGCATGTGGTCCCCGACGCGCAAAATGCTCGGCCTCGGACTCCCGAACTATCGAGGCGACTGGCATGCATTCCGCCAGTACTTCGTTGATGTCGGCGACAAAGCAGCAAACGACCTCTACGTGTGGTTCGAACCCGACCTGCTCCCTGGCTATGTGTGGTCGTTCCCGCTTGCGGACGGTACGGCCAACGTCGGCTTCGGGATCCAGCGTGATACCGGCCACAAGATCCAGGACATGAAGGACCTCTGGCCAGACATCCTCGCTCGTCCTCATATCCGAGAGGTCCTCGGTCCGAATGCGAAGCCCGAGTCGCCGCACAAGGCGTGGCCAATTCCCGCTCGACTCGGCGAAGTCACGACGAGCCACGGCCGTGTGCTCTTTGTCGGCGATGCCGCAGCCGCCACTGACCCGATGACCGGTGAAGGAATCGGTCAAGCGATCGAAACCGGGCGCCTGGCGATCGAGTCCATCAACCGGGGCCTCGATCCCACGAACGTTCGCCGCCATTACGACGACACCCTCCGCAAGGGAATGATCAAAGACCACGGGCTCGCAGGAGCGCTGTCTTCGGTGCTCGGCACCAAGCTTGGCGCCACCTGGAGCGTCCGCATCGCAGGACTGACCGGGTGGACTCGCCGGAACTTCGCTCGCTGGCTTTTCGAGGACTACCCGCGTGCGGTGCTCGGCACCCCGAAGCGGTGGACGAAGGATCTGTTCACCAGCCCCGGGGCATACGAGAAGTCCTCGACTGAGACTTAGCCCATCAGTTCCCGGAGGGTGCGAATCGTGGCAAGCGGATCAGGGCCGACCGGCGTCACGTTGAGATAGGTCACGCCCGCCTCCTCATAGGCCGCGAGCCGGTCCTTGATGTAGCTCTCATCACCGATCAACGATGATTGCTCGAGGAAGTCCGCAGGCACAGCGGCTTCTGCTTCCTTCTTCTGACCCGACAAGTAGAGCGTCTGGAGCTGGTGGGCTTCGCTCTCCCAGCCGTACTTGCTGAACACGTTGTTGTAGAAGTTCTTGCCAACAGCACCCATGCCACCGACGTAGAGAGCGGTGGATGGACGGCCGTAGTCCCGAAGTGGTGCAACCTCATCCTGGTTGCCGATGGCGAGCAAGCCACCCGCCATGATGTCCATCTTGCCGAGTGATGCATCGCGCTTGGCATAACCTCGTTCCAGATCTTCGCCCCAGACGATCGATGCCTTCTCCGGCACGAACAGTGTCGGCAACCAGCCGTTGGCCAACTCGGCGGTGAGAGCCACGTTCTTGGCTCCCAGCGATGCCAGCAAGATCGGGATGTCGGGGCGTGGCGGGTGCGTGATGATCTTCAGCGGCTTGCCCAGCCCGGTTCCTTCCCCTTCGGGGAGCGGCATGTTGTACCGCTTGCCGTTGTGAACAAGCTTGTCTTCCCGGGCCCAGATCTTGCGGCAGATCTCGATGATCTCTCGTGTGCGGCCGATCGGCGCGTCGTACGGAATGCCGTGGAAACCCTCGATCACCTGGGGGCCCGATGCACCGAGTCCAAGGACGCAGCGTCCCTCGCTCAACACATCGACACCGACTGCCGTCATGGCCAACAGCGTCGGTGTCCGGGTGTAGATCGGAAGGATCCCCGAAGCGATCTCGATGGTCTCGGTAATCGCTGCGAGATACCCCATCACCGAGACGGCGTCCATGCCGTACGCCTCGGCGACCCAAACAAGGTCGACCCCAGCTTTCTCGTATTCGACGACCTGATTGGCCATCGCCTTCACGTCTCCGGAGTAATTGACTGCCATGCTCAGCTTCATGGAGCCGACCGTAGTGCGCGAACACTCCCTTTTCTGAACCAGCAGAGAACGTTGGAGAACTCAGCTGGGCTTGATGGCAAGAAGAAGGTCGCCTGGCTCAACGGAACGAACCTCGGGGCCACCAAGACGCTCAACCACCCCGGACACCGGAGCCGAAATTACCGACTCCATCTTCATCGCTTCGATGACGGCGATCGGCTGGTTGGCTTCCACCTTGTCCCCCATCTCAACCTGCAAACGCACCACCCCGGTGAAGGGCGCAGCAACGTGACCGGGATTCCCCGTGTCGGCCTTCTCGACCGATCCTGTGGTTGCGTCGACCGACTGGTCTCGGACATCGATGGGACGAAGCTGGCCATTGAGACGAAAGACAACGCGACGAAGGCCCTTGTCGTCAGGTTCACCAATGGCCTCGAGCCCGACAAGCAGCCGGACTCCTCGACCGAGGCTGATCGGAACGTCCCGGTCTCCAGGCTCCAGCCCATACCAGAACAGGTGTGTCGGAAGCCGGGACAGATCGCCGTACTTCTCTGCGTGCTCGAGAAAATCAGTAGCTTGCTTCGGGAAGAGCAATGCCGACAGCGTCGAACGAACGACGGCATGGTCATCGTCGCTGAGACGGGCTCGAACCGGTGCCGCCAGGGGCACGGGGTCACTTTTGGGCCTGCGACCCTTGAGTGCGTCGGTCCGGAACGGCTCGGGGAAACCGGCAACCGGATCACCAAGTTCGCCATGGAGGAACCCGACCACGCTGTCGGGGAGGTCCGCACCTGCCGGATCCGCGGCGAGCTCGTCGGCCGAGATGCCGTTGGCTGCGAGCTGGAGGGCGAGGTCGCCGACCACCTTCGAGGTGGGTGTGACCTTGATGATCCGACCGAGCAGATCGTCGCACGCCGCGTAGAGCTTCTCGATCTCTTCAAAGCGGTCACCCAGCCCGAGCGCAATCGCTTGCTGACGAAGGTTGGAGAGCTGTCCTCCCGGGATCTCGTGGAGGTAGACGGTTCCCGTCGGAGCGCTGAGGCCGGCTTCGAAGGGCCGGTAGAGCTTTCGTACGGCTTCCCAGTACGGCTCAAGGGCGGCGAACCCATCGATCGACAAGCCGGTGTCCCTGTCGGTATGGGCGAAGCCTGCCGCGATCGCGGAGATCGATGGCTGCGACGTCATGCCCGACAAAGGTGCTGCCGCACCATCTACGGCATCAACCCCAGCGAGCGCAGCCGCCATATACGTACCGAGCTGGCCGCCTGCGGTGTCGTGGGTATGCAGATGCACGGGAGCATCGAATCGCTCCCGAAGCGCAAACACCAGGTCATGGGCGGCCGGTGCACGCAGCAGGCCCGCCATGTCCTTCACACACAGCACGTGTGCGCCGGCTTCGATGAGCCCCTCGGCCACACCGAGGTAGTAGTCGAGGGTGTACAGATTCTCTCCAGGGTCACTCAGGTCTCCGGAATAGCAGAGCGTCCCCTCCACCAAGCCGTCGTGTTCGAGCACCGCTTCAATGGCAGGTCGCATCTGCTCAACATTGTTGAGTGCATCGAACACCCGGAAGATGTCGACACCAGACCGGCGCGCTTCTGCGACGAAGCGCTGCGCAACGACCTCTGGGTACGCCGTGTAACCCACGGTGTTGCGGCCCCTCAACAGCATCTGCAAACAGACGTTCGGCGCCGCTTCGCGAATTCGTTCGAGGCGATCCCACGGGTCTTCGTGGAGGAACCGCAGCGCAACGTCGTACGTCGCTCCGCCCCAACACTCCAGACTCAGGAGGTTCGGATTCAGATGAGCCAGATGCCGAGCGCCGGCCACAAGATCATAGGAACGAACTCTGGTGGCCAGGATCGACTGATGGGCATCACGCAGCGTCGTGTCGGTGACGAGCAGGCCTCGCCCTTCGCGCATCCAGCGAGCGAATTCAACGGGTCCGAGTTCATCAAGCCGTTGCCTCGAACCGGGCCGTGGTTCTTCAGTCGGCCAGGCGGGCAGCTTGTCTGTCGCGTCTTCTTGAGTCGGAGCGACACCATTTGGTCGATTGACCGTGACGTCGGCCAACCAGCGGAGGAGTTTTGTGGCTCGGTCGAGGCCAGGAGCGCCTTGGAGCAGTTCCGGGCGCTCATCGATGAAGGAGGTAGTGACGCCGCCGGCACAGAAGTCCTCGTCTTCGAGCACGGCTTGAATGAAGCTGATGTTCGTGATCGGACCGCGAACTCGGAACTCCGCCAGCGCTCGTTGAGAACGAGCGACGGCGTCTTCGAACGTCTGGCCACGACAGGTGAGCTTCGTGAGCAGCGAATCAAAGAACGGCGTGATGTGCGCACCCTGGTAGCCGCCACCGCCATCGAGTCGCACCCCGGCCCCGCCTGGCTCTCGATAGGCGAGAATGCGCCCGGTGTCTGGGCGAAATCCATTGGCGGGGTCTTCTGTGGTCACTCGACATTGCAGGGCGAAGCCGCGCTGGCTGATCACGTCTTGACTCAGACCCAGGTCGGCCAGCGATTCACCACCCGCGATTCGAAGCTGCGAGCGAACGATGTCGATGTCCGTGGTTTCCTCGGTCACCGTGTGTTCGACCTGGATTCGAGGATTCAGCTCAATGAACACGAATGGGCTGCTGCCGTCGCCCGAAGGATTTTCACCGACCAGAAACTCGACCGTTCCTGCGTTGACGTACTTCGCATGCTGACCGAACTGCACCGCAGATGCGCACATGGCGTCCCGCAATGCGGGGTCCAGGTTCGGCGCTGGCGCCAGCTCGACCACCTTCTGATGGCGGCGCTGCACCGAGCAGTCGCGCTCGAACAGGTGGATGACATCGGTCCCATCGCCGAGCAGCTGCACCTCGATGTGGCGGGGATTGATCACCGCCTGCTCCAGGAACACCGTGGGGTCGCCGAATGCCGATTGGGCCTCACTGCGCGCCGACTCGACCGCTGCAATCAGCTCGTCGGCGCCGTCGATACGGCGCAGGCCGCGGCCCCCGCCGCCTGACGCTGCCTTGACGAACAGAGGAAAGCCGATCGGCTTCGACGCTTCCATCGCTGTCTCGACGGTGACCTCCGCGGACTGAAGCAACACGGGGACGCCCGCTGCCTCTGCTGCTTCACGAGCCCGCATCTTGTTGCCACACAGACGCAACACGGACGATGGCGGGCCGACGAAGGTGACGCCAGCCGCTGCGCAGGCGTCTGCCAGCGCTGGATTTTCCGAGAGAAACCCGTACCCAGGATGGATGGCATCGCAACCCGCATCGACCGCAGTTGCCACGATCAGCTCCGGGTCGAGATACGGCTTCAGCGGAAGATCGACGTCACCAATCTGGTACGCCTCGTCAGCCTTCAGGCGATGCAACGATTGGCGATCTTCCCAGGTGTAGATCGCGACCGTCTCGATCCCGAGTTCGTACGCAGCGCGGAACACTCTGATTGCGATCTCTCCACGATTTGCAACAAGCAGCTTCTTTATGGCAGGCACCCCATGATGGTGCCACGCGAAACACAATTTCGCGTCCCGTCAGCCTCGTTGCGTTCTTTCTCGCTGAGATCGCAAGACATCGAGTTCGAGCCCGCATTTCGGTCTGCCAGGCCAGACTGCCTAAGCTCGGCCGCCGTGACTGAATGGACCTACGCCGATATCTGGGAAAACGTCGCTGACTGTCTTCCTGACGCCCCCGCCCTGATCCACGGCGACGTGACCCTCTCATGGTCCGAGCTCGACCAGAGAGCAAATGCACTGGCTCGTTTCCTGCTCGACGCCGGACTCGCTCATCAGGACAAGGTTGCCTTCTACCTCTACAACCGTCCGGAGTACATCGAGACGTTCTACGCCTGCTCCAAGGCCTCGCTCGTGCATGTGAATACGAACTACCGGTACGCAGACGACGAACTGGTCTACATCTGGGACAACGCCGACACAGCAGCCGTTGTGTTCCAGGGAGCATTCACTGAGGTTGTCGAGCGGATTCGGTCGAAGGTCCCGACGGTCCAGACCTGGCTGTGGGTGGACGACGGTGCCGGCCCCTGCCCGGAGTGGGCAACTCCATACGAAGACGCCATCGGAGCGGGCCTCGCCGAGCGAGTGATGGGAACAACACCCCGTTCCGGCGACGATCTCGTCTTCCTCTACACCGGTGGCACCACCGGCATGCCCAAGGGTGTGATGTGGCGTCAAGGTGACCTGATCGCGGCCACCGAACGCTCCAACCGCATTCCCCTCCCGGTCGATGTCGACTTCGGCGCCGACGGAACTTCGCCATCGGTACGAGCTCGCACGACCAAGCCCGGCCCAACAGGCGTGCCCTGCTGCCCGCTCATGCATGGCACCGGTCTGTTCAACAGCCTTACGACTCTTTCGCTCGGTGGTTCCATTGCCACCCTCACCGATCTGAAGTTCACCGTCCAGGAGCTGCTCGACACGATCGAACGAGTGGGGGTGAAGAGCATCTTCATCGTGGGTGATGCCTTCGCCAAGCCGATTCTCAACGCCCTCGACGATGAGCCAGAGCGTTGGGATATTTCGTCTCTGCGTGTGGTGTTGTCAAGCGGTGTGATGTGGAGTTCGGAGTCCAAGCAAGGCCTGCTCCGCCACAATGATCGACTCATTCTCGTCGACGCCTTCGGAAGCTCCGAAGCCATTGGTCTCGGAAGTTCGGTGTCCTCGAAAGACGACGCGGCGAAGACGGCATCGTTCTCGCTGAGTGCCGAGTCTGTCGTGGTGACTGACGACGGGCGACTGGTCGAGCCGGGATCCGGTGAAATCGGCAAGGTAGGCGTCCGTGGCCGGACCCCGGTCGGCTACTACAAAGACGAAGAGAAGACGAAGGCAACCTTTCCCGTCATCGACGGCACCCGCTATTCCGTGCCAGGCGACTTCGCGACCGTCGAAGCCGATGGCTCGATCACCTTGCTCGGCCGAGGATCGGTCTGCATCAACACGGGCGGCGAGAAGGTCTTTCCCGAGGAGGTGGAAGAAGTGTTGAAGCGGCACGAATCGATCACCGATGCCATCGCCGTTGGTGTTCCCGACGACCGGTTCGGCAGTGCAGTTCATGCAGTGGTCGCAACTGGTGCAGCCGACCTCGACATCGACGACGTCATTCACTTCGTGAAGCAGAACATCGCGGGCTACAAGGCACCACGAAAACTCCATCCGGTCGACACGCTGCATCGAGCTGCGAACGGCAAGGTCGACTACAAGCGTTGGACCGCCTACGCAAAAGAGCGCGTCGACTCCTGAGATTCACCACCCTCGGCGGTCATACGAACGAGCCCTGTGCGCAAAGAACGCACTCCCTCGGCGCATCACCCGAAATGTGTGGTTTGCACTCGTCCAAGCGAGCGGTTCTTGGCTAGGTTCAGTTTGTGCCCGCAGCACGAGGGATCATCGCCGGGGTTACCGCCTGGCTCATCATCGTCATCTTGTTTGCGCTGTACGACGCGCTGGCAGGACGCAAGGAACGCAGTTCGCTGCTTGCTGTCGGAGCGCCGGCAGTCATTGGCCGAGCGCTGGACGCGGTACTGCAAAGCCGCACCGCGTTTGCGCTCGCGGTCAAACGATACGAAGAAGCGCTCAGCCGCCAGACAGCTCGCGTTGGAGCGGCCGCCGGCCTGAGCGATGCAATCCGGTCGAACAACCCGTTTGTCAGCGACATCGGTGAACTCGAGCGACACAAAGATGATGCACGCGAGCGTCTGCTCGACGCCCAGCGTCTTTGGGATGCCGTCCAGCCTGGCGAGCGTCCTGATGCGTCGATCGACCTCTGGATGGGATCCGGCTTCATGCGGGGCTGGCAGATTGGGCCAATCGGATATGAGCGAATGTTCGTCCGATTCGACCATTCGATCGATTCCACCTGTTGGGTTGCGTGGGAGTTCCGACGGCCTCGGATCGGTTTCGGCCTCGGTTATGAACGTCAACGTCTTGCCCTGTTCTGTATCCGCACCAGCGCCGAGCAGCTGCCGAGTCTTGTCGGCCGTGCATTCGATGGCCACGAATTGGCCGTCCGCCCCGGCTTTGTTCCCAGCCGACTGTGGCGCCGACTTCGCCGCTCCGATGAAGCGAAGGCTGCCAACACCGTCTTGATGAGACGACACCAACTTGGTGATCTCATATCAGGGCCAGATGCTGACGAACGTCGTGTTGTCAACGCCGCATTCGAAGTCGAGCTGGGCGATCGACTCGCTCGGATCTCCGAGCTTCCCCCAGGGCCAGGCCTCCTCAGCATCCACGCCAAGGGCCCGTCATTCAGCCTCGGCGCATGGACGGGGCCCACCCCGGACGCGGAGTTGCGGGCCTCGTCTGGACACGGCACCTGGCACGCGTAACCCTGACGGGGTGAGTACTCCAACCTCGTCCCCGTCCCGCTACGGCATGTCCGTTCCATTTGGGGGCATTCCCCTTTCAGAACATCGAGAAGCGTTCCGAGAAGTTGTCGATCTGGGCTACACCGATGTGTGGTCCTCCGAAGCCGATGCCGCCGACGGCTTTACTCCTCTCGCCCTCGCTGCCGCCTGGGCACCCGAGCTTCGACTTGGCGTCGCCATCATTCCTGCCTTCACGCGAGGGCCTGCCCTTCTGGCTCAGAGCGCAGCATCTCTGGCCGATGCCGCACCCGGGCGCTTCGTCATGGGCATTGGCTCATCGTCGAACGTCATCGTGGAGCGTTGGAATGGCATCGACTTCGATGAGCCGTACAAACGGACGCGCGATTCAGTTCGGTTCCTCAACGCCGCGTTCGAGGGCGAAAAGATCACCGAGACCTATGACACCTTTGACATCAAGGGTTTTCGACTCGGCATTCGCCCCAAGCAGAAGCCGCCCATTCTCATTGCTGCACTTCGCGAAGGAATGCTGAAGCTCGCAGGTCGAGAAGGCGACGGTGCAATCATCAACTGGCTCTCCGCAGAGGACGTCAGCACGGTCGCCCCGATTGTGCACGAGGCTGCGGCAAAGGCTGGCAAGCCAAAGCCCGAGATCACCGCTCGACTCTTTGTCTGCCCGAGTACCGATGCAGACATGGTCCGCGAGTCCGCCAAATTCGCCATCGCGGCCTACCTGAACGTGCCCGTCTACGCCTCGTTCCACGAGTGGATGGGCCGAGGCGATCGCCTGGCCGACATGTGGAAGCACTGGAAAGACGGTGATCGTAAGGCCGCCCTGGCTTCGATCCCCGACGATCTCGTCGACGAGCTGATCATTCACGGCTCGCCTGAGGAGTGCCGTGAGCACGTCGCCCGCTATGTGGCGAACGGTGTCGATACCCCGGCGCTATCGATCATGCCGTTCGGTGGGCTCGACATCATGCAGGCCGTACGAGACCTCGCTCCCGCGAACGGCTAACTCGAGCATTCTCGAAGAACGAGCAACACGGTGTGGGATCCACGAGTCGGATCCCACACCGGCAGTTCGGAGCTACTTCCCCACCCAGATGACCATGAAGTCATCGATGGTGATGTCTGT
>CALHCB010000203.1 GCA_937930695.1 uncultured Acidimicrobiales bacterium
CCGAGGCGAGCAGATCTACGCATACACCGACGAAGAGCGCGAAGCGCTGTCGTCGGAGCACGACATCGATCTCAGCAAATGGAAGCGATTCAAGGGCCTCGGCGAAATGAACGTCGATGAGCTAGCGGAGACCACGCTCAACCCCGCGACTCGAGTGCTGAAGCGCATGACGATGACCGATGGAGCCCAGGCCGCAGAAGCTGCAGACCTGTTCTCCGTACTGATGGGCAGTGACGTCGCGACCCGCAAGGACTACATCGTGGAGAACTCGGGGCTCATCGACCAGACCATGCTCGACATCTGAATCCGGCCTGACAACCCTGCCCACTGGTACCGTCGTGTCGTGACGTGGCTGCGGAAACTCATGTTCTGGCGAGATGACGAGGCAAGCTCAACGGTTGCTGATGATCTCGTACAAGCCGTTGACGGCTACACCGTCGATGGCTGTTTCACCCTTCCGGGTGAGGATCCAGAAGCGCTGCTGGAAGGTCACGCCGGTGAACGATCCCGAGATACTGGACAGCTCGGGTCAGACTGACATACAGCTGGCGAAGTCCATGATGGAGCTCTGCGATCGCGGCGGGCTCAAGGACGACCACGGCATCAAATTCGAGACCCTTCACTCGCTCCGGGTCAACAAGCGCAACGGCGTCAGCACCTGGCAGTCCTCGTCGACCGACGCGTTCGATCGGAAGGTCGGCGGCAAGCAGTTCGGGTTCGATGAGGTCAAGATCTTCCTCGATCCCCACAATGGCAACACTCGAGGTCTTCTCCCACACGGCCCGTAACTCCGCGACGACGGCGTTCGCGAATCCTCCAGGTTCAGATTGGATCACGAGTGGTGGTGCGCCACCAGGGCGAACCGATCGAGCGGGAGTCACGTTGGGAGCTGCCTCGGGCAAGAGCCGGTTCGCAACGTCGAGGATGGACGCTGGCACTCGATAGCCCACCGTGAGTTCTGCCACTCGGACCGACGCAGCCGCCGAGTCCGCTCCCAAGGCGTGCAGCGCTGCTTCCCACGAGCCTGGCGCCACGACAGAAGTCGCCTGCGCCAGATCGCCAAGAATCGTCATCGAATGATTGCGCGCCCGACGGCCCAACATTCGCAGAGTCATGGCCGAATGGTCTTGAGCCTCATCGACCACGACATGCCCGTACGTCACGGGAACACCCGCAGTCCTCTCGAGTGCTTCGTCGAGCAGACCCATGTCTGCGGCTGTCCACCGCTCGTCTGCCAACTTTGTTGAGGCCTTGCGGCGCAACAATGCCTGCTCGTCCTTCGAAAGGATTCCATCCGCCGCTTGTGCGAGACGCTTGGGCGAACCAAGCAACTCACGGATGATCACGGCCGCAGACATGGTCGGCCACATCCGGTCCAGGTCCTTTTTGAACTGCGGGTCAGTCCGTACTCCCTGGAGGAAGCCAGGCTGTAAGCCGAGGTCGACACCGGGCCGTTCGGCGTGTCGACGCCAGCTCTCCTGGATGAGCATCTGGCGAAACACTTCCCGGGCATCGTTGGTAGGAAGCGATCGAGAAAGAGCAGTCTTTTGAAGCTGCGTGACCTCGCTGGCATCAAGCCGAATCACGTTGACCCCTGAACGGAGTTCAAGGCCAGCATCAGGAACAGAGATTCGAGACCGAATCGACTGCCCGACAACGTCTGCCATCCGAAGCTCGCCTTTGAGAGCGGTGGTTGCATCGTTGTCGGAGCCTCGGACTCGGAATCGTGCTCCCAGGAGCGCCTCGGCGGTCGTCTGAACGACTGATGTCTCACCCAAGGACGGCAAGACGTCGGCGATGTATCGCAGGAACAGTGGATTCGGGCCGACCACGAGAACCTGAGCGTCGAGCAACTCCTCGCGATGTTGGAAGAGCAGGAAAGCCGCCCGGTGCAACCCAACTGCGGTCTTTCCCGTTCCCGGCCCTCCCTGCACGATGAGGAGCTCGTTGAGCTCGGCTCGGATGATCTCATCCTGTTCGGCTGCGATCGTTGCAACAATGTCTCGCATCTGACCGGTGCGAGAGCGGTCGAGCTCAGCAAGAAGAGGATCTGGCAATCCGCCCGCTGACCCTCCATCTGGATCAGTGAGGTCCTCATCAAATACGGCGACAATCTTGCGCCCCTCGATACTGAACCGCCGTCGGTGGACCAAGCCACATGGATCAATAGCTGTCGCCCGATAGAAGGCGGCGGACACCGGCGCCCGCCAATCGACAACGACAGGCTCTCCGTCAGGATCTTCGACGTGGCGACGCCCGACGTACCAAACGTCGCCTCGGTGACGCCCGTACCCTTCTTCCTCGATTCGACCGAAGCACAGCGGACCCGCGGCGACCTCAAGATCACGCTCCCGACGCCGGAGGTGCCATTGCGCCACTCGGGCGTCGGCCGTGTTCTCGTTCTGAACCAGCTCATCGGTTACCTTGCGGGCCGCCTCGGCCCGCCCCTGCATGAGCTCGAGAGACGAATGGGCGCGATCAAGAACCGCTTGTTCGCGAAGAAGCTCAGCATCGTCTCGGGGACCAGACATGGGCGATGGACGCTAGTTCGAAAAACCCGGGTGCATTCCGTCAATTTGGGCCGCGCCGGGTTCGGGCCGTAGCTCAGGTGCGATTTCTCCGCCCCTGGCTCGGTAGATCGCGAACAATCCAATGCCCCACAACGAGGCCGTCAGACCGCCGAGCAGCGACCCGATGACCTGCGAAATCAGGAATGTCGCCGGGTTGCCAGCCCCCATGAGCTCTGACACAACAAGCTCGGTGGTTTCAGAATCAATCGTAGTTCCACCGAGGCCACCGGTGAATGGCGCCGAGAGAATCCCGCCTGCCATCTGCACACCGAAAGCGCAGACCACCAGCATGGCCAGTCGGCCGAGAATCGGCCAGAACACTCCGCCCGTAAGTTTCCACGACGAACCAAACGAACTCACGCCTACCGGGGCCGCCGCCGCACCCGTGAACACTAGGGAGAACCGGACACCCAGATAGAGGAGGGCGGCCACAACCACCGGCAGCGAGATGAGCAGCGTCGCTGGGCTGAGCGCACCGAGCACCGCAATCACGATCGACGCCCCGACGCTCAACAACATCAGGGCAAGGAGAAATCCCAAGGCGACACCGATGATTCGCGGCAACCGCCGCCCCGCGTGGACCAGCGACTCAGACCACGGCTGCGGACTCTCAGCCTTCGCATGCGCCGCCTGGTGCACGATGGCGGCACCGAGAATCAGGCTGGCGAGACTGGAAATCGCGAATGAGCCTGCCCAGAAGTAGATACTCGATGCGGAGAATCCATCGACCCCGAGCTCGCCGCTATCGACTCCAGTGATGACAACTCCGTCGATCGCTTGCCACGCCAGTAATCCGCTCACGATCGCCGTCGGGACCGAGATCACGGCAAACAACGTGAAGAGATGTCCGGCCCGTGCGCGGATGACGTCCATGACAGATGACAACCAGGGTCCGACAGGACGAAGGCCATTCGGAGGTGTTGGCTGCTGCGCTGCAGACGACGGTTCCGATGCATCCTCCAGGAGGTGGCTCGTCCACTGCTCGCCATCCCACCAACGGTGACCGCCAGGCACTTCTGGATTGGCGTACCAACCGGGGCTGGGAGTCGCTCCGCCAGGTAGGCCGTTGTGGCCATCATCGCCTGTGTTGCTCACTCGTTCACCTCCGAGGGTGGTCGGCGGTCATCGAGCTCGACGATGACTGCGGCGTGATCCGAGGGTACGACGCCATCGTGGGCTTCGATACCGCCAAGCCACGCTTCTCGAGGGTTCCCTGTTGGCTTTGGCCTCGGCCAGGAGGAGAAGACGTAATCAAGTCGCCTCCGCGGCCATTGTGCATCCGGGGAGTGTGCGTTTTCGCGGGTCCAGGTGTGGCCGGGGCCGTCACCGACCGCGGCCCATGCGTCGGTGAAGACAAGCCCATCGACATACGGAATCGAGAGTCCAGTGAGCCGGCGAATCTCATCAGACTCGGGAACAGCGTTGAAATCTCCACCGAGCACGATCGGATAGGCAAGCGACGAGACATCGCCAACGAGATCTACGATCCAGCCGACGACCTGCTCGAGTTGCATCTGTCGGGTCCGGGACCCGTCGTAACGCCAATCAAGGTGCGTCGTGACCGCCCAGCGGTCACCTCCCGGAGCTTGCAGCCGTGCAGCGACCGCCGATCGATGACCTGGGTTCCCGTCGGGTCCAGGCAGAATCAACGTCTCCGTTTGGGCCACTGGCCAACGCGAGAGTATGGCATTGCCGAACTCATGACGAGTTCCGTCGCTCCGATGACTGCGGGCAACGAAGAAGCCGAGGGCGGCGCCGAGATCTTCCGCCTGGTCGATGTCGTCCTTCGCCCAGACCTCCTGAAGGAGCAGAAGATCAGCATCAACCGCGAGCAGTTCGGTAGCGATCGCTGGTTGCCGGACTTCCCAGGGGCCAAATCGCCACCAGAGATTCCATGTAAGGACTCTCACCCCTCGAAACTACCGTCCCGTCGGAGAGAAGGCGGCCACACATTCTTCACCGCCTGATTCCCTGTGATCCTCGTCACACCTTCTACGCTGGCGTTCTTGACGGTGAACGATCTCACGAGCACGGCAGGGGGAACCCCAGCTCCATCTGATTTTTCGGTGGCCCAGGCGGCAACCCAGCTCGGTGTCCACTACATGACTGCGTATCGATACGTCCGACTCGGACAGCTGAAGGCCTCGAAGATCGGCGCAGAGTGGCGCATTGCGTCTCACGATTTGGAAGCGTTCCAACAACCGAGCGCGAACACCCCAAAGCCAATGAACCACATTGCAGATGCCCGTTCATCCCTGGTGAGCCGGCTCGTGGCCGGTGATGAAGCAGCGGCATGGGCCATCCTCGAACCGGTCCTCCAGAAGAACAAAGACCCCGAGTTCGTCCACGTTGAGCTCATTGGCCCGGCGATGGCCGACATCGGTGAACTCTGGGCCGCAGGCGATCTCACCATCGCCGACGAGCATCGGGCAACCTCCGTCGCCCGTCGGCTGGTAGGGCGCTCCACTCCATGGTTTCGTGGTCCCGGTCGGCGACGAGGTCTTGTTGTGGTCGGAGCACCAGCATCGGATCTTCACTCGCTCCCCACAGCGTTGTTCGCCGACCTCGTACGGGCGAAGGGCCCGGATGCCATTGACCTGGGCGCTCAGACCCCGGCCCAAACCTTCGTGGACATCGTGGCGCAGCGGTCTTCAGACCTCGTCGTTGTCGTCGTCGTGCTGGTCGTGACCCACGACCAGTCGCTGGACGAGGCTCGCGCCGTGACATCGCTCCTCGCCGCATCCGACCTGGCAGTCCCGGTTCTCGTCGGGGGTCGCGCCGTCCCGAATGCGAAGTTGGCAACCGAACTCGGCGCGACGCATTGGGCCGCAACCAACGATGAGGCCGCCATCTTGGCCGCGTCGCTTGTCTTGCCCAACTGAGCCGAAATAGGGCTGACACCCAAGAGCAGCGGGCGGGCATCGCCCAAAACTGCCGGACCGATGACCGGCGACGGGTCAGAGACTGGCTCGATTTGGCGCGCCACAGAGACCACTCGGTCACTAATTTGAGCGATAACTCAAATTTCTCGTGACGTGCGAATGATTTAGTGCTAAAACGATGGATGTCGACAGAAACGCTCGACATTCCCTCCCCCGCCTACCAGGGACGCCCCATGGACACTGACTTCGCAATCCATCCTGAGACTGATACCGACTGGGCCCGACAGGCCATCTGCGGTGGCCTTACCGAGGTCTTTTTCGGCCCAGCGGCCGAACGCCCAGAACGTCGAGTCGAACGAGAACTACTGGCCAAGACCCACTGTCTGTCGTGCCCCGTCATGCTTCCGTGTCGACGGAGTGCGCGGCTCAACTTCGAACACGGCGTCTGGGGTGGCGAGAACGACGAAGAACGGGCCGCCGCCGGGTTTGCACCTCGTTCCCCCAGTCGGCGTTCCGTCATCGCCGCACGGGATAGCGCGCTTCAACAGCTCGATTCGTCGGGTGCAATGGCGGAAGCAAGAATCGATGAAGGTGCCGTGTTCAATGGCACTGCTTTCCTCGACGACCCTCGTGCTGCACAAGCCGACCTCGCTTCCTAGCGAGTCCGCGGCGTCTCGCAATTGGCACGCCAAGACCCCACACTGACGACCGTGCGCCAACCCCAAGCCATCCTGCTCCTGTCCTTCGGCGGTCCCGAGCACTCCGACGACGTCATGCCGTTTCTGCGAAACGTCACACGCGGCCGCAACGTTCCAGATGACCGCCTCGCCGATGTCGCGAAACAATACGAACTGTTCGGAGGGGTATCTCCCATCAACGAACAGAACCGATCACTGATTGCGGCATTGCGAGCGGAACTCGATGGGCACGACATCGATCTTCCGGTCTACTTCGGCAACCGAAACTGGGCTCCATTCCTTCAAGACACAGTTGACGAAATGCGCTCGGATGGCATCGAGCGGGCACTCGTTTTCGTAACGTCAGCCTTCGGGTCCTATTCGGGGTGTCGCCAGTATCGAGAGAATCTGAGTGAAGCCATCGGCGACACGCCCGACATCGAGCTTCAAAAACTACGCCTGTACTTCAACCATCCGGGGTTCATCGAACCCGCGGCGGCACAGGTCGCTCTCGCGATCGCCCAACACGACACTCCCCCGCGAATCGTCTTCACAGCCCACTCAATCCCGAACTCGATGGCTGCGTCTTGCGACTATGAGGCGCAGCTGAACGAAGCAGCGCGACTCGTCACTGACCAACTCGCCCCGTCGACACACCTTGGCTGGGACCTGGTGTTTCAGAGCCGAAGTGGCCCTCCGCATATGCCGTGGCTGGAGCCTGATGTCAATGACCATCTCCGCTCTTTCAACTCTGCAGGATCAGCTCCGCCCGTCACACTGGTGCCGCTGGGATTCATCAGCGATCACATGGAGGTAATGTTCGATCTCGATACCCAGGCAGCCGAGACGGCCGCCGAACTCGATATCGAGCTGAACCGGGCCCAAACCGTGGGCACCGATCCGCGATTCGTCACGATGATTCGAGAGCTCGTCGAAGAACAGCTCCACGAACGACCCAAGCTCTTTCTCGGATCATCCGGCCCATGGCCCGACGAATGCCCTGAGGGCCATTGCCTGGCTCCGACTCGTCCAACAACTCGACCAGCGGCACGCTGACCGCCAACGACAAGGTCCCCGACAAGCGGATCAGAGTCCCATCGGCGGTTGGTTCCTGGCAGCCCGCCATGCCGCGATCTCTCTGCCAGTCGGCGTCGACGGTGGTGTGCCGACAAAGGGCCAAAGCTCCTCTGCGATCTCACGCCAGTTCGCCGTCGATTCGAGCTGTGCGAACAACCCCATCAGACCCAGCGTGATGCGTTGCAGGATGACGAGCGACGGAGGAACGTTCAACTCTTTGAGGAGGCGCCCCTGGGGACCATCAGTGTCAAAGAGCTGTTTGACGCCCGCCGCGGCATAGGCCTCATCGATCGTCACGTCACCATCAACGAGTACATAGCGATAGAAGAATCGGAAGTAATCACCAACCTCGTCGTCGGTGAACGGAGCATCCGGCCGAAGAAGGTTTGCCTCTTCCACGATCCCCCGAAACTTTGGCATGTCCTCCTCGATGACCATGGCCTGAATCAGCTCTTCGAACAGGCGAGTTTCTGAAGGCGAGAACCGCTTGACCAGCCCGAAGTCGAGAAACGTCACCTTGCCTCCGGGTTCGAACAAGTAGTTCCCAGGGTGAGGATCGCCGTTGAACGCATGAAGGCGATAGATCGATCCGAACGAGAAGCGAAAGATCGTCTCTGCTGCAAGGTTCTTTTCTTCTTCGGACCACTCCATGACTTTTTCGAACCGAACACCGTCGGCAAGCTCCGAAGTGAGGATCTTTCCCGTGGAGTATTGGTCGACGACCTTCGGGACGGTCACGAACGGGTGGCGATCAAAGAACTCTGCGAAGTAGCGCTGATTCTTCGCCTCTGCGGTGTAGTCGAGTTCTTCGACCAGTCGACTCTTGAGCTCGGTGACGATGGGACCCGGCTCCATCCCAGGGAACATCGCGGCCAAACCGCCAAACAGCCAATCAGCATTGGCCAGATCGGCTTCGACTGCCTCAGCAACGCCGGGGTACTGCACCTTCACTGCGACCGCTCGCTCATCGCGCGTGATTGCCCGGTGCACCTGCCCAATGGATGCCGAAGCGATCGGGACTGGGTCCCATTCGAGAAACAGCGAGTCGGGGTGCTCACCCAGTTCTCGCTCAATCTGCTCGGCAGCCAGCTCGCCGCTCATGGGCGGCGCGTCATGCTGAAGCGAGGCAAGGGTCTGACGCACGTGATCGGGAAGACCAGTGTCGATGTAGCTGGCCATCTGGCCGAGCTTCATCATGGCGCCCTTCATGTTCCCGAGTTCAGCGGTGACATCTTCCGCTGTCTTCATCTGGAACTCCGTATCGAGCGCGACCTTGCGCTCCGCTGAAGCGAACGTCGCTCGTGCCTTGTGCAGCGCGAACCGGCCTCCGCTCCGAGCGCCCAAGCGGGCCAGACGAAGGTTGCGATCGAGCTTGCGGCCACCGGCGACAGGATTCTTTGCACCACCAGAAGACAGACGCTTCGCCCCCTGGGTCTTGACGACGGCGGTACCGGCGATCGCACCGACTGCAGCACCTACGAGAGCAAGATCAAAACGGCGGGGCACGCTCCAGAAGGGTAGGCCCAAACGGTCCGGGCCCGACTACCGTTGTGGCGTGCCACCGACACTTGTGACTCAGCGCCTGGCCGTCCGGCCATGGCGTCCAGAGGATCTCGCGTCCTACCAAGAGCTGTCCGCTGACCCGAACGTGATGGCGTATCTCGGCGACGGCAAACCCAGAACATCCCGAGAGGCCCACCATTCGTTCGACCGAATGCAAGCCAGCTGGCAGACCAACGGGTTCGGCACCTTGGCCATCGAGCATCTCGATGACGCATCCTTCCTCGGTCTGTGCGGGCTCGCACCGGTCGAGAACCTTTCCGATCTCGATGCGGAGGTCGAGATCGGGTGGCGGCTCAAGTCCGAGCATTGGGGGAACGGTTACGCCACCGAGGCGTGCGCTGCCGTGATCGATTGGGCGTTTAGCGGCGACGTGAACATCGAGCTCTCTCAGCTCTTCGCCATCGTGCAGGTCTCGAATCGCTCATCGATCCGAGTTGCCGAGCGACTGGGGATGCAGCGCGAACGTCGCACCATTGTTCCCGGGCATCAGCGCTGGGTCGACGTGTTTCAGATCGATGCACCGACGTGGCAAGACCGTCAATCGTCGTGAGTCGAGTTCGTCGCCTCACCAAAGAAGAAGTCGACATCTACGACGTTGTCGATCCAAAGCTGGCCGCTCGCGTCCGGGTCGTCGACATTCCCTTCATCCCTGGCGGGTACAGCGGCATCACGCTTGGCCCCTTCGTTTGCCTTGCTGACCCGCAACCAACGACAGGAACAAGCACGTTGCTCGCCCACGAACTCGTGCATGTCCAGCAATGGCATGATCAGGGACTCGCTGGCTTCTCCTGGAGCTACCTCAGGTCCTTTGTTGTCGGCATGCGAAACCATCGATCGTGGCGGAAGGCCTACTGGGATATCCCGCACGAAATCGAAGCCAGGGCGAACGCCGAGCACTGGGCCATTCGCCAGAACCGGGCCTAGCCAGATCGACGACAGACGAAGGCCTCCGTGGATCAGGAATATGCCTCACGCAACTCACGCTTGAGAATCTTGTTTGAGCCGGTCTTCGGGATCTCATCAACGAGTTCGATCCGCCGTGGCACCTTGTAGCCAGCGAGATGCTCGCGAGCAAACGCATCGATGGCATCGACGTCAAGAGTGGGATCGCTCACCACGACGATCGCACACACGGTCTCTCCCCAATCATCAGACGGGATGCCGATGACGGCGACCTCGAAGATCGAAGAATGTTGCTCGAGCGCTGCCTCGATTTCGGCCGGATAGATGTTCATCCCGCCCGAGATGATCATGTCCTTCTTCCGATCGCAGATGAAGAGGAAGCCTTCGTCATCTCGATAGGCGATGTCGCCGACGGTGTGCCATCCGTCGCGATCGTCGGCCGCGAACTTCTCCTCGGCCTTGTAATAGGTATCGAAAACGGATGTGGCCCGGACGTACAACTCACCAGGGACGTCCACTTCGGTGACTTCATTGCCATCGTCATCAAACAGCGCGACCTCCACCATCGGCGCCGCCTTTCCGCACGAGCCCGGCTTGCGCATCTGATCCCCTGGTGCCAGAACGGTATTGACTCCCATCTCGGTCGACCCGTAGATCTCCCAAAGTGACTCTGGCGGGAAGTCCTCGACGTACGCCTGCTTGAGTGCGAACGGCCACGGTGCCGCGTTGGCGATCATGATCTTCATGCTGGAGGTGTCGTACCGAGCCTTCACCTCGTCATCCAGGTTGCATACCATTCGGATCGGGGTCGGTGCCGAGAACGTCGACGAGCACCGATAGAGATCAATCAGCCGAAGCCAGTCCTGCGCATCGAACTTGTGTTGCAGGACCACGGTGTTACCAAGCCGGTGAGCGATCGCAGCGAATCCTCCTGGGCCGGAGTGATAGAGCGGCCCACAGGTGAGGTAGACGTCACCAGCGGAATAGCCGATGTGTTCCAACAACGCCGCGCTTTGCTCGGCACCCGACGCTGTGAGTCGGACAGCGCCTTTCGGATTGCCCGTCGTGCCACTCGTGTAGATCATCGTCCCAGCTGTGGACTGATCTCGGTCAGGCTCGCCCTCACTCCCCAAGAAATCACCTTCTGACATTTGCGCTTCGGGGAGCGTGACCGATGATGCCGGGCCGTCGAAGATGACCACGGTCGCCACCGCCTCGATCCGATCGCGAATTCGATCGAGAAGCGCGCTGTACGCGACGTCAGCGAAGATCAGCACCGAGTCCGAATTGTTGATGACGTAGATCGACTCGTCATCGGTCAACCGATAGTTGAGAGGGACGGAGACGGCTCCTGCCTTCCTCGCTGCGTGGACGAACGCCATCACCTCCATCGAGTTCTGTCCGAGCCACATCACCTTGTCGCCGGCAGCGACACCGTTGCCGATCAGTCCGTTTGCGATCTGATTGGCGTAGCGGTTGAGTGCAGCGAAGGTCAACGATCGCGCAGGAGCACCCGGTCGATCATCGACAATGGCCAATTTGTCTGGCATCGCATCGGCGTGTGCAGTCAAGAGATCCATCGTCGTTGGCTATGCGATGGAGCTGATCCAGTCAAACTGACCAGGACGATTCGCAAGAACATCACAAGCCCGTTCACCAAGTGGACTTGTGCGCGGTGGTTGGGTCACCACGAGACTCTCTGGCCCGACATCCATGACGCTCCTGTGACGCACAGATGACGAAAATGATCGTGCGTCGGTGCGGTCTGGCCCAAAAGGGTTATCGTGCAAGCGCTTACATCTGTAAGCGCTTACATTCCGGCTGGCGCCCGCCAGCCGAGATGCAAGTGGGGAGAACGTTCGGCCCCCCGGTCGAACACCAACGAAGGGAATCAACCATGCGTCTATCGCAATGGAAGACCTTGCTCACCCTGCTGTTTGCCTTTGCCCTCGTGGCAGCGGCCTGCAGCGGAGATGATGCAACTGATACTGAAGCCGGCTCTGAATCCGAAGAGTCCTCCGAAACCACCGAAGCTTCCGAAGAAGAAGCGATGGAGGACGACGAGGCCATGGAAGAAGACGCCATGGAGGAAGACGGTGAAGGCCACAGCCTCGCCGGAACCACCGTGACGGTCTTCGGTTCTGAGAGCTCCGATGAAGAAGCTGGCGCCATGCAAGATGCGCTCGACGTGTTCGCTGAGGCGAACGACATGACGATCACCTTCACCGGTGCCCGTGACTTCTCTGACCAGATCAACGCTCAGGTGTCCGGCGGCAACGCCCCCGACATCGGCATTTACCCACAGCCCGGAAAGGTCGCTGACTTCGCTCGTGAGGGCTTCATCCTTCCCGTGCCTGAAGACGTTGTCGGCGCAACGGCTTGGGATGAAGCATTCCTCGGCTTCGGCAACGTAGACGGCACCCAGTACGGCATGCCCAACAAGGCTGACGTCAAGTCCCTCGTTTGGTACCAACCTGCAGCCTTCGAGGCTGGCGGCTACGCCGTTCCTGAAACCTTCGACGAATTCGTGTCACTCACCGGTGACATGATCGCCGCTGGCGACACCCCACTCTGCGTCGGCATCGAATCAGGACCGGCCACCGGCTGGACCTTCACCGACTGGGTCGAGGACATGATGCTCCGCTTCGCCGGTGGCGATGTCTATGACCAGTGGGTCAACCACGAGATTCCGTTCAATGACCCAATCGTCGTTGAGCAGATGGAAGCCGTTGTCAACCTCTGGGACACCCCCGGAATGGTCTTCGCTTCTGGCGGATCGATCGCTGCCACACCATTTGGTGACAACGGTCAGCCGCTCGTCGATGGCGATTGCATGATGCACCGTCAAGCTTCGTTCTACGCCGCATTCATCCCTGAGGGCACCGCCTTCGCCGATGGCAGCGAAGACGCTGTTGACGTCTTCTACTTCCCCTCCAACGAGGGCGCACCTGTGCTCGGCGCCGGCACGCTCGCCGCTGCGCACAATGACCGTCCCGAGGTCTGGGCCGTGATGGAGTACTTCGGCTCTGCCGAATATGCCGATGCACGTCAGGCTGCTCAGACCGAGCGCAAGGGCGGCGGTCTTTCAGGATTCCTGTCCGCAGCACAGGGTGCAGACATCAGCCTGTACCAGCCGCTCGAGCAGTCATTCCTCGACATCTTGGCCAACGCCGAGACCTTCCGCTTTGACGCTTCAGACCTCATGCCCGCCGATGTTGGCGCCGGTACGTTCTGGACCGAGAGCACCGCAGCAGTGAACGGCGACAAGAGCGTTGCCGAAGCTGCTGACGCCATCGAAGCAAGCTGGCCTGAGTAGTCAGCGACGTAACCGATTCCTGGACGTGACGAACAAGCACATCGTGCGATTCGTCAACACGTTCGGGATGTGAATTCCGGGGGCGTCAGCACTTGTGCTGGCGCCCCCGTTGCGTTTCCAGCGCTCAACGCGCGCATCTGTGGGACGCTACGAACGACACGTTGTTCAACAGGAGAAGAGGGGCACAGGGTGGAAGCACTCGAAACGATCGTGACGTGGGCATTGCTGGTCGCTTTCGGCGCCACAATCGCACTGGCGATCAAGGCGATTCTGTCGAAAATGCACGTGGGATTGAGCACCACGACAGCAGCACCGGGAGTGCTCGGGGCCACCGCAGCGTTTGCCGTTCTGGCCACGCTGCTCCCCACATCAGCTCCCATTGAAGTTCCGTTCTTATTCACCCTCGCTCTCGCGTTGGTAGCCGGCCTCCTCATCGCCTGGCTGATCCGATCACTCGTCGGCGCCAATGACGTCGCTGGCCTCGGACTCGCAGTTCTGACCGCGGCCGCAGCCATGCTTGCCGCGATTCTCGCAGGTTCGCCTTCCAAGCTCGTCGGGTTCGCTTCCGTCGCTCTCGTTGGCGTGTTCGTACTCGGGCTGATGGGATTCCGATCGCTACCGTCCGACGTGGCACGCGTCCTCCCTCTTGCCGGGGCGGCCATAACCTTCGTCGGCCTGTTCGACTGGCTCCAGGCCAAAGTCGGCTCGCCCATGAGCCGCATGGAACGACTCGCCCAGAGCTCCGAACTCGAGAGCGTCGCCGCAACGGTGTGGGCCGTGATCTTGGCCGTCGGCGGCAGCACCGCCTTGTTCGTGCTCGCCAACTTGCTCTTTGACCGCACCGACAAGAAGTGGAGTCAGTTCACGGCTGCCGCTGGTGCCACCATCGGCTTCATCGTCTTTGGTCTACTTGACGGCAACCGCGCCATCCAACACCTCGGACCACGGGACAGCGTGGCGACGAATCTTCACGATCTGATCAACGGCGGCTTCTGGTCGTTGCTCATCGTGTCGATCATCATCGGCTCCTTCATTGGTTACGCCGCGGGATACGCGATTGGGGTCTCCCGCGATGATCGCTCGGTACCGCCCATGATCGGACTGGCAATCGGAGCTGGACTGGGCTTGATCTGGGGCACCCTGTTCGCACAGCGCATCCCCGTCGACACCTCGGTGCAAGTTCTCTGGAATGCCCTCACGGGCGCCATCTTCGCTGGAGGGCTCGGTTACGCCATCGGTCGCGTCGATGACGTGAAGACCCGAGCCATCATCGGGACCGCTGGCGGAGCCGGCATTGGACTGTTGCTGGGCGGCATGCTTTTCAACAACTACCAACCACGACTCGAAACTGTGCCGCTCATCGCTGCCCCGCTGATCCTCGGAGCGGTCGGCACCGGAGTGAACCAACTGCGCGGTCGAAACCTCACGACAGGTGCCACCACGGGTGCTCTGATCGGCTGGCTGTTGGGAACATTCGGCTTCCCGAAGCTTGGCGGAGGGCCCGAGGTTGAGACCCTCGTGGCAACGGGTGTCGCTGGTGGTCTGGCTGGGCTGCGCTACGGCGCGAAGCCATATCTGAACTCCGTAGGCCGAGTAAATCTCGAGCAACAATCTCGAGGAGCGATCTTCCTGATCCCCGCTCTGAGCTTCATCGCGACCGGACTCGTGATTCCGCTCATGCGCACGATCGTGCTCTCGTTCAAGGATGAGCGCACCGTCGAATGGGTCGGCTTGCGCAACTACCAGCGAATCTTCACTGATCCGACCAGCTTTGACTACACAGGCAGACTCAATCTGTTCGGGAGTGTGCTTTTCTACGTTGCGGCGGGTCTGCTGATCCTTGGTCTGATTGGTGGAATCGCTGCTAGCCGTCGCTCAGGCAACACGCTTGGTGGGAGTGGGACGGTCTTGCGAACCATTGGCGGATTCTTCATTCTCCTCGGCTTGCTCGAATACGTGTTGGGCCGCCAGACCATCGACGCCGAGGAGCAACTCGGCGGCAACGGACTGGCGATCGCCGTTCTCGTGGCGACGGGGGCCGCCGCGCTCGTGGCGTCCTTCATGCGACGTGGAACGAGATCGGCCGGAGCCAGAATCGACATGGCCGGCGCCCCCGGAGTCGTGACGCTCGTTGGCGTGTTCATCCTCTCGCTCGCCGTATTCTCCACCGTTCGCGGCACGTTGTTCAACAATCTGTGGTGGGTCGTCACCGTCACCACGCTGTCCGCTGGATTCGGCCTTGCGGTCGCTGTTCTCGCCGATCGAGCGAGCTATGAGAACGTCGCCAAGTCATTCATCTTCATGCCCTTGGCGATCTCGTTCGTCGGAGCTGGAATCATTTGGCGGTTCATGTACATCGCCCGCGATGAGCGCAAGGACCAGACCGGCGTCATGAACTTCATCTGGGTGGAACTCGGCAAGATTTCGACCGGTGGAACCGGGCGAGTTGCGGCCATCGTCGTTCTCCTCGCGATACTCGGCGGCCTGGCCTGGTTGTTCCAGATCGGCTGGGCCACCGGCGCCAAGAACACCGCCGGCAGTGCCGCTGTAGTCGCGGTGCCGTTTCTCTGGGCGCTCTACCGGTTCACCGTCGGCGGCGGCATGGGGGGCACGGGAACGGTCACCGACAACGGCATCATTCAGGACACCACGATTCAGTTCTTGCCAGACAACCAGCCCTTCAACAACCTCTGGCTGATGCTCGTACTGATCTGGATTCAGACAGGCTTCGCGATGGTCATCTTCTCCGCCGCCATCAAAGCCGTCGACACTTCACTCATCGAGGCGGCCAAGATCGACGGAGCGAACGATTCCCAGGTCTTCTGGAAAATCACGGTCCCACAGATCGTGCCGACCATTGGCGTGGTGGTCACGACGTTGATTGTTGTTGTCATGAAGGTCTTCGACATCGTCAAAGTCATGACAAACGGCAACTTCGATACCCAAGTCGTTGCCAACGAGATGTGGCAGCGAGCGTTCACCGAACTCAATTTCGGTCTCGGTTCTGCCCTGGCGATCGTGCTCTTCCTCGCCGTCGTTCCCGTGATGACCTACAACATCCGCACCATGCAGAAGGCGCTCTGAAATGGCTGCAACTTCCCTCGATCCCAGTAGTGGTCCCGTCGACCGGCTCTACCGATTCCTCGCTGCGATCCCCACGTGGATCTTGTGGGTCTTGGTCTTCATTTGGACGCTGCCGACCTTCAGCCTCTTCGTCAACTCGTTTCGATCCCGCGATGCGCAACGCAATGCTGGTTGGTGGACTGTTTTCGACGACGAGGTTTCCCCCGGTCTGCAGAACTACGAAGAAGTCTTGGGCGCCGAGGCCAGCGGTGGACTGACAGCCGGCCTGGTGAACAGCTTCGCCATCGCCATCCCAGCGACAATCATCCCGATCGCCATCGCGGCCTTTGCTGCCTATGCGTTCGCCTGGATCGACTTCAAGGGGCGCCAAGTGTTGTTCATCGCCACGGTGTCGCTGCTCGCGGTGCCGAATCAGGTGGCGCTCATCCCGCTGCTGCAGGCGTACTCCAATGGCGCACACCAGACGATTCCCTGGATCGACAAAACCATCACGATCATTCCCGATCTGGGCTTGGCCGGCACCACGACCGCGGTGTGGATCACCCACACCGCCTTCGCCATGCCGTTCGCCATCTTCTTGCTCCACAACTACATCAGCCAGCTTCCCAAGGACCTGTTCGAGTCGGCCCGAATTGATGGAGCGGACCACTTCACCATTTTCTGGCGACTGGTCTTCCCTCTCTCGATTCCTGTCTTGGCTGCGTTCGCCATCTTCCAGTTCCTGTGGACCTGGAACGACTATCTGATCGCTCTCACCATGATCGGCGCCAACGGCGGAAGTTGGCCGGCGACGATCAAGATTGCCTCCCAGGCTGGCGAGTTCGGACTCAAAGAACACGTGTTGTCTGCCGGCGCCTTTGTGCAGGCATTCGTGCCGTTGGTCGTCTTCTTCCTTCTTCAGCGCTTCTTCGTTCGAGGCCTACTGGCCGGAAGCGTCAAGGGCTAGCGACTCAGAACTGCTGACCCAATCCGAGGACTCAAGCCGACGCGCCCGAGTAGTTCTTGACGCCCCACTGCCACACGATTCGGGTGAGCGCCATCAGGAACAGGACGAACCCGACTGCGACGGCGAGTCGACCGATGGTGAGTCGACCTGTCACCGCCTCAGAAGGCACGGTGACAGCGAATCCGATCGGAATGAGAAACGTCAGTCCGGCGCGCAACCAACCGGGGTAGACGCCGACGGGGTATTGGCCGGCCCGGTAGAGCCCGGTGAAGAGTTCCTGGAGCATTTCCATCCGAACGAACCAGAACGCACCGGTCGTCAACATGAGCCACACGCAATAGATCATCAGCGAGCCCGCGAGAAGCGAGACCGCGAATCCTGCAACGTTGGCCAGCCCGGTCGGAGCATCATCAACAATGACCGCCCAGACGACCACGCCGGCCCCAACAATCACGTCGGTCAGCTTCCACAGTCGAAACTCTCGGACTGAGACGAGCAGCTGTGAGTCCACCGGCTTGGTGAGGACGTAGTCGAACGTCCCTTGGCGAACGTCGGCCATCACCCGACCCATGTTCGGCTCGATGATGAAGCCGATTACCCCACCCACCATCGTAAAAACTCCAAGCACAGCCAACAGTTGCGGACGGGTCCAGCCATCGAGTGCGTCGGTCTGGGAGAAGATGAGTGCGAGGACGATGAGTCCCGTGCCCACAGCGACAACCGACTGAATGATCTGCAGAAAGAAGTTGGCGCGGTATTGCAACTCGTTCATCACGCCGATTCGCAGAAACGTCATTGCCAGCCTCATCCTGACACCGCCGTGTAGTTGCGGACCGCGCGCCGCCACATGAACGAGACACCGGCAACTCCAAACAGAATCCAAAAGGCCTGAGTTAACAGACCTTCGACCAATTCCTCATTTGAGATGGGACCGACGAGCGCCGTGATCGGAAACCCAAATGTCGATTCAAACGGCAGGACACCCGCGACCTGCTGTGCCCAATCCGGCATGAGGCGCACGGGCACGAGTCGCCCGGACAGGAGCAGCTCAGCAGCGAAGAACACTTCGAACGCCGCCGATACTCGAGTTGTCCAGAACGTGACCATCCCGAGCATCCAGAGCAACAACGAGCGAATCAGATACGCACCCCAAATGGCGACGAAGAACGCTCCCATCTGCGCCACCGTTGGGTTGAGCTCCGGCTTGAAGATCAGCGACAGAACCGTCGCGAGCGGGAGCCACATGACAATGACCACGACTTTCCAGCCGGCGAAGAAACCGAGGTCGTAGTGGATCGGGTGGAGAGGTCGAACGAGCTGACTCGACAGCTGCCCCTCCCGTATTCGCTGCTCCCACCCAAATGGTGTGAACACGATGTTCATGTTCCGAACCAGCGTCCACACGATGTAATACGCCGCGAACGTCCCCGCCGTAAATCCGCCTACCTCGCCGCCACGAGCATCAGCGATCGTCGACCAGACCACGAGGTAGATCACCGGTTCGGTGATCATCCCGATCATGTAGAAGTAGTTGGCTGCTCGATATTGAAACTGCTCGATGATCGCAAGCCGAAAGAGCGTGGCGTACAGCCGCAGAAAGGCCCTCAGGCCGCTCTCGTGCAGCCCGTCATCGATGGCTCCAGTGGTCACGAGTCACCCGATGCGAATGCCAACTCGATTACATCATCGATCGGTGGATCCTCGACGGTCAGATCGGTGACCGGTTGTTCCGCGAGCAATCGACCGGTCACCGCGGCGGTGTCACCGCGAGGAATTCGAAGGGTTACCTGGGTGGGTGACGCTTCGACGACTTCGCCGTAGCCCGAGAGATCCGCCGCTTCGCCCAGCGTCACAACCAGGGTCTTGTGCGCGGCAAACCGATCGCTGAGATCCCCAAGCGCTCCATCGAACAGCAATGAACCTTCGTGAATCACGATGACTCGTTCACAGAGCGCCTCGATGTCGGCCATGTAGTGACTCGTCAACATGATCGACGCATCATGTCGGGTGTTGTATTCCGCCAGGAACGTACGAATTCTGCGCTGCATCACGACATCAAGACCGATCGTTGGCTCGTCGAGGAAGAGCACCGACGGCCGATGAAGCAGCGAATTCGCGATCTCGGCTTTCATCCGTTCACCGAGCGAAAGGTTCCTGACCGGTTTGTTGACGAGATCTCCCAAATCGAGCAATTCGATCAACTCGTCCCGCTGTTCGAGAAAGGGCGCCTCCCGCAATCGATAGATCGCACGGGTCAGCTCGAAGCTGTCGAGAGCTGGGAGGTCCCACTGGAGTTGATTGCGGTTGCCCATCACCAAGGTGATCCGGCTCAGGTAGTCGCGTTCGCGTTTACTCGGCTCGTGACCGAGCACGGACAATTCCCCGGACGTTGGGTGGAGGAGCCCCGACAACATCTTCAACGTCGTGGTCTTCCCCGCTCCGTTGGGCCCGAGAAAGCCGACGATCTCCCCGGCCTCGACCTCGAAGCTCACGTCGCCAACAGCGCGCACGTCACGGGTTTTTCGCCGCACGAGGCTCTTGGCCGCAGCTCGCAAACCCGGCTCGCGCTCAGGCACTTCAAAGACTTTGCTGAGGTCACGAACGTCGATGAGCGGCACCGAATTGAACCGTAGTCTCCAAGGTCGACTTCGTCTGTTCGTTAAGGGGTCCGAATTGAAAGGCTGACAGATTGCAAAAATCTGCCGACTAGTTTCTTGTGATGGACAACTCCTTTGATCGATATCGGGCCCACCCGTGGCATGGCTTGACCGTCGGCAAGGAGGCACCATCGATCGTCGAGGCGTACATCGAGATCACGCCGTTCGACGCCGTGAAGTACGAAATCGACAAGCAAACCGGCTATCTACGCGTCGATCGACCGCAGGGAAGTTCTGCGTTGCCGCCGACCTTGTACGGCTTCATTCCTCAGACGTATTGCGCCGATCGAGTCGCCGCATTTACTCCGAATGCCGATTTCGGCGATCAGGATCCGCTCGACATCTGCGTGCTGAGCCAGCAGAGGATCGATCGTGCTGAGGTCGTCCTCAGCGCTCGGGTCGTTGGAGGAATCCGTCTACTCGATGATGGCGAGGCCGATGACAAGATCGTCGCCTGTCTGACAAGCGACACTGTCTTTGACTACGCGAAGGATCTCAAGAACCTCCCGACCGCTGTCGTCAATCGGCTCGTGCACTACTTCGCGACGTACAAGATGGACGTCGCTGGCTCTGGCGAGAACTCGATCGAAGTGATCGGCACCTACGGCGCGGCCGAAGCTCGCTCTGTCATCGCCGCCTCGATGGAGGACTACCAAGAGCATTTCCCCGTCGTCGATCGCCGACAGGTCGAAAGCTAGCGCTCGCTCTCCTCAGTCCACAGGCCCGACTTCCTAATCGTCGAGCTCGGTCAGCTTGACCTTCGACGTGCCGACCCGAGCCATTCCCCCGTCGACCACCAGGGTCTCGCCGGTCACATACCGACTGGCATCTGAAGCGAAGAACACCACAACATCGGCAACGTCTTCACCCACGCCCCACCGTTTCAGGGCAATTCCGTCTTGGAGATCCTCGATGAGACCGGGGACGTTTTGCCGGCTCTCCTCCCAAATCGCGGTCGCGATGAGACCGGGAGCAACCGAGTTGACTCGGATTCCGCTCGGCCCCCAATCGGCGGCGAGCGCCCGGGTCATTGCATCAACCGCTCCTTTGGTCCCGGCATACGCAACCCGACCAACCGGTCCGTTGATCCCAGCCACCGACGAAACGTTGACCACCGAGCCGCCACCGCGCTCGATCATGGAATCGCTCAGGCCGACCGTAAGCATCAAGAGCGAGCGAACGTTGATGGCGAATACCTCATCGAACTCATCTTCAGTGAGCTGAGATGGAGTACGACGCATTGGGATCCCAGCGTTGTTCACCAAGATATCGACACCCTCAACGAGGTCGAGCACTGCCTGAGCAGTAGTTGTTCCTGCACCGCGAGCCGAGAGATCAGCGGGAAGCACGATCGGCTGGTTTTGCATGCCACTCGCCACTCGGTCGAGATCCCCAACGCTTCGACCAATGAGGACAACACGGGCCCCGGCGGCATCGAGGGCTCGCGCTGAGGCTTCACCAATGCCACGACTGGCTCCGGTCACAACAGCAATTCGGCCCGTGAGATCTTGAACGTCAACCATGCAGTGACCGTGCCCCACAGCGGCCGCGGCGTCAATCTGACGTCATTGACCTACGAGCTTGACTGGTACGGGAGCCGAACCGTCACGAGCGCTCCACCCGATTCACGATTCTTGGCTACGCAGTGACCGCCGTGAAGCTCGACCATCGTTCGAGCGATCGCCATGCCAAGCCCAGCCGACCCCGAACGATCTCCGCGCTTGAAACGCTCGAAGACATGGTCGATCACACCGGGGTCGAATCCGGGCCCGTCATCAGCGATATCGATCCGGGCAAAGTCGTCCTCTCGCGCCGTCACGATGAGCACGCGATCTGCTCGGGCTGCCGCGTTCCTGACAATGTTGTCGACGACCTGTCGAATCAAGTTGTAATCCGCCTCGACCACGACGGCCTCGCCAACCTGGGCCTCGATGGTGACGTCTTCTACTCGGACAGCGCTCGCGACCTCTTCTGCCAAGAGATCAAGTCGCAGCGGGGCAATGCGCGGTGTCGCCTGGCCCGCTTCCATCCGTGCAAACTCGAGCAACTCCCCTACCGACGCGCCGGCTCGCTCAGTCGCGGTCAAGATTTCTTCCAGCGACTCGCGATACTCCTCGGGGCCACGCTCGCGGGCCAGCGCGTGACCTGCTGATGCCTGGATGATCGAAAGCGGCGTACGTAGCTCATGAGCTGCGTCCGCGATGAAGTCCCGGTTCACGTCGTGCGCCTTTTGAATCGGTCGGCGCATCCTGCCAATGGCCAGCCACGCGAGCGCACCCGCCAGGAGAGAAAGACCGAGCGACACAGCGAGCCACCGTGTTCGAGACTGCGAGATCTCGGTCGCCTCTGAGTCACGCCCAATCACCGTCAGCAACACCGTGCGGTCCCCAATCCACTGCGACACCGCCAACCATTTGCCGTCGAACTCATACTCTCGAATGAGTTCCCCGCCGTTCTGTACGGGCTCGGTCAGCGTCACGACCTGCGGAGACGTCCAGGTCTCACCAATGGGTTCGAAATAGCCATCTTCAGGCACCGCCAACCACACGTTCCCGACCGGGTTGCCTCCGCCGATTCGCATGTTGACCAGCGTGTCTTCGATGCGGCCACGGGCTTCGACGTACGTCTCTTGTTTCGAGTTGTCGCGGTCGTTGGTGTGGGCCCGATACGCAAGGGGCCCGACGAACACCAGCGTCATCAGCGCGGCGCCAACAGCACCAAGCAGCCGCCGAGTGTCGACTCGACTCATCATCGGCTCTTCTTCCCCTCGACCATGCGATACCCAACGCCTCGAACCGTTTCGATCGGATCGGGTTCTCCCGGAAGTTCGAGCTTCCGACGGACATTCGCAATGTGCACGTCCACGACGTTGGACAACCCGTCGTAGTTGGCATCCCAAACGTGCTCGAGAAGCTGCTCCCGGCTGCACACCGCAGAAGGATGGCGCATCATGTATTCGAGCAGCGAGAACTCTCGAGCTGTGAGCGGCACCATGATCGCGCCCCGCCACACGGTGTGAGAAGCCGGATCGAGACTGACATCCGCTACCTCCAGAACCGGGCTGTTCGCGTCCTTGGGTCGGCGCAACAATGCGCGGACTCGCGCCGCGAGCTCTGGATATGCGAACGGCTTGGTGAGATAGTCATCGGCGCCAGCATCGAGGCCAGCGACCTTGTCGGAGATGCCATCCCGTGCGGTCAGCATGAGGATCGGAAGTCCGACGTTGCGCTGACGGATCGTCCGGCACAAATCCAGGCCGTCACCATCAGGTAGCCCGATGTCCAAGACCGCCAAGTCATAGTCATGCACCGTCAACTGCTCACGAGCATTCAACACGGTGCCGACGACGTCGACGGCGTAGCCTTCTTCAGCCAGACCTCGTTCGAGCACGCGGGCCAGCGGACGATCATCTTCCACCAGCAGTAGTCGCACCGGACCAGTGTGGCGCACGAGGGTGCAAACGTCATTCGGCAGGCCTGCCCATGGGTGTTTTCACCCCACACTGATTCCCGGGCGCCAATCGACCAAAAGCGTTCGGACCAGGGAAAACACCCGAATCATGAAGTGAAGATGAAGGACGCCTTCACCTTTGATTCATCGTCGTTTCTCTACATTCCTCCGTATGGCCACCGCTGGCACCAAAAATGGCGTCAGTCCCCTCGTAGAACGAGATCCGGTTCGTGCCCGGGTCTCACATCTGCTGCGTCGCGCCGCCCTGGCACCCCATCCCCGCCAGGTCGAGCGCCTCTCAGCTTTGTCGTGGGACGACGCCGTTGATGCACTGCTCGCCGAATCGGTGAAGACAGTGACACCACCAAAGACTGACGAGTGGGATTCACTCGCCACATGGTGGTTGGAGCAAATGCTTGCTCCCGACGGCGCGGTGGCTGAACGCATGACGTGGTTCTGGCACACACATCTCACGACCAACGCGTACAAGGTCGACGCCGAACTGCTTCCCGCCCAACTCGAAGTGCTCAGAGCGAACGCGCTCGGCAACTTCCGAGAGCTTCTTCACGAGTTCGTGACGGATGGCGCACTCTTGCAGTATCTCGATGCCTCAGGATCGTTGGCATCGAACCCCAATGAGAACCTGGGACGCGAGCTCATGGAACTCTTCACGGTGGGACGAGGCCACTACACCCAAGAGGATGTCCGAGCAGCCTCACGAGCGCTGGCCGGCTGGGTCGTCGACGACGATGGCGTCCGCTTAGAACGAGCGAATGCCTTTCAGGCGCCCTTGATCTTTATGGGCGAACAAGCCAACTGGGACACAACTTCTGTTGTCGATCGCCTTTGCGATCATCCGGCGACCGCGGTCAACGTCGCAGCCAAGCTCTGGTCGGACCTCACCGGCAGCAGCCTGGCACCCGACAGCGCCGATGAACTCGGCGCATGGTGGCAAGGCCAGGACCTGGAGATTCAGCCACTCATCGGCCGAATCCTCAGGTCAGACAACTTCTTCGATGCTCGGTACACCCGGCCCCGGTCTGGACTTGAGTGGTGGCTCGCGGTGCGAACCGCACTTGACGCGGGAGTCGGCGAAGGAATCTGGCCTCTCGAGAATCTCGGGCAGATGCCCTACCTTCCCCCCAACGTTGCTGGTTGGCCCACCGACAATCGGTGGTTGTCAGGTGGTTCGTTGTTGGCCCGTGCGGCAAACCTCTGGAACATCGACTACACCAGTCTCGTCGGAGACGTACCCGCCGATACCGACACCATCCTCGACCGCTGCGGCCTCTATGAGGTTTCGCAGGCAACTGTTGATGCCCTCACCATTGTTGACTCCGAACCCGATCTCTCCGACGAAGGAAAGCTCCACCTCCGGTGGCGGCTTGCGCTCAGTTGCCCGGAATTCAATGTGGCATGAGCTCGCTCCCTCGCCAAACACCGAACAGCGGCCCAACCGGCCCGTTCGGGATTCAACGCCCGAACATCTCTCGTCGTGTCTTTCTCGAACGACTCATTCTCGCCAGTGCAGGAACAGCAGGAGCCGGATGGCTCGCAGCTTGCACCAGCGGACAGAACGCCAGTGGCACCTCCAACACCATCCCCGTGCCCGCTGGCGCCCCGGCCGGGTCGACCCAAACAGGTCGACTCGCGCCGGGGCACATATCTGACCGAATCCTCGTCGTCGTTGATCTCCAGGGCGGCAACGATGGTCTGTCAACCGTCATTCCGGCATCAGATCCGACCTATTGGGATCTCCGTCCGAACCTTGCGATCGACGAGGACGACCTTCTCCCCCTCAACGACCGCTTGGCACTCAACCCTGAGCTGCATCGACTCCATCAGCGCGGCCTCACTGTCGTCGAGGGCGTTGGCCCCATCGACGGCGATCTATCTCACTTTGCAATGACCGAACGCTGGGAACGAGGAGATGCCAAGGGCACAGAAAACCACCGCACCGGATTCCTCGGTCGACTGGTTGACACACTGGATACCGGCCAGCCACTCGTTGGAGCTTCGCTGTCTGGGCCAACGCCCTACCTCGTGAGCGATCAGGCCGCCACGCTCTCCCTCGACGGTCTCGGAAGCTTGTGGTTCCTCGATCCTGTCGAGTGGACTGACGCGCGGGCCTATCAGCGTCTCATCGGGGAATATTCAGCTCTCACCGGGCTCTCGCCGACATCGGAGCACCTCACGTCGCTGGTCCCTGACTCCTATGAGCGCTTGATCGATCTCGCCTCCAAAATCTCATCGGTCGATGAATCGGAGATCGATTGGGAGGACCCGATGCTCACCGAAGGCGGAGAAATCGGCGCCCAGCTGTTCCTCGCCGCCGATCTGATCGCGGCTGACGTCGGCACTCGTGTGATCTACACCAGCTTCACCGACTTCGATACTCATAGTGACCACCAATGGCGGCATCCCTATCTGATGAGCCAGTTCGACGTCGCTGTCGACGGTTTCCTCGACAGGATCGATGAGATGGGGATGAGCGACTACGTCACGGTGGCAACGGTCAGCGAGTTTGGACGCCGAGCGGCCGAGAGTGGGCAGGGCCTCGACCACGGTGTGGCCTCCTCCATGCTCGTCATGGGACCGGGCGAAGATCAGGTACTCGGAGTTCCGTCACCACTCGACGAACTCGACCAAGACGGCAACCAGCGCACCACCGTGAGCTTCGATCAGTACTTCGCCACGCTGGCCCAAGACTGGCTCGGGATCGAAGCAGGCTCTGTTCTGCCAGGCGATCCAGGAACGCTCGGCCTGCTCGCTGCCTGAGCGGTCGGTAGGCTCGACGGGTGGCACATGTACATCATCGGCCAGTGGCGGCCTCACGTTTCCTCCTTCCTCAGCTCCTCCTTGCTTTCGTCGGCCTGTTCTTTCTGGTCGCGCCAGTTGCAGCACAATCGCTGAGCGATGTCGCAGATGAGATCGATCAGACGGGTCGATTCGTCGAGTTCGACGTTGACGCCGACCTCGAGGCAGCTATCGGACGGGCGAACGACAGCAACATTGGCTTCGTCTGGCTCAACCAGTCCGGTTCAGATGCCGAGCTCATCGCGGGCACGGTTCGCCAGAACCTCGAGACCTCTGGATCTCGATACGTCACCGTGGTCGTCCTGAACAACGACGGCGTGTGGGTGCAGTCAAGAGACGGCGCTCGGGCAAGCGAGGCAGGCACCGAGTCATTCAGCGATTTCTTGGCTGGCGACGTCGCCGGCGGCCTCGACACCGTGACCTCGGTGATGAGTGGCACAAGCTCGGGAGCAACAGCAACGACGACGGTCAACGCAGAGTCCGACACCGATGCCTCCGCGACCTCCAATGCGCCATCTGCTTCCACTGACGGCGGAGGATTCCCGTGGCTGACCGCGATCGTGATCGCTGGCCTCGCATTCTTCGCCTTCCGATTCTTCTCGGGCCGCCGACGAACAGCCAAAGCCGAGACGGCAAACATGGAACGGGACCGACTCGAGATTCGTGAACAGCTCCGCGACAATGCTGATCGAGTAATCGAGCTTGGCGACCGAGCCATCAAGCACGGCGACGCGGAACTCATACGACTCTACGAGGAAGCAAGCCGCACCTACCAAGACGTGAGCATGTCGATCGACGGTGCATCTACCGCGGCGGAGGTCGATGAGCTCGACGAACGCATTGACGACGCCGAGTGGAAGTTCGAAGTCATTGAGGCACGGATCGATGGCCGTCCTGAGCCGAAGTCGCCAGCCGATCTCGAACCACCTCCCCCTGTCGCTTCAGAGGGAAGCCCACCACCTCCCACCGCGGAGGACCGCTCCTCGACCAATCGCGGCACGGTGACTCGGCGAGGTCGAACCATTCCCCCGCTCGGCGCACCGAACGACCGCCCTGCGCTTGGCCACGACGAGAGCATTTTCGATCAATCGACTCGCCAGACTCGATCCTCGAGGCCTCGGCGTCAATCGCGAGGCGGCGGCATCGGTGGAATGCTGAGCGGTGGAATGGGCCGCATGCTCATGAGCTTGCTCGCATCGGTGCTTCTCGGCGGCATGCGAGGTGGCGGATCTCGCCGCAGTCAGCGCAGGAACGTTCCCTCGTTCGGAGGCAGCCGAAGCGGGCGCAGTTCCGGCGGCCTCGGCGGCGGTGTGCTCAAGCGACGATGATCAGTTCCCACCGCCCCGCTGCCATCCACGCCAGTTCCCACCGCCCCGCTGCCATCCACGCCGATGTCACACCCCTCCTGCATCATGAACCCCATGGCTGAGGCACCCGCACATCTTTCTCCGTCGTCGGCGTCGGCCTTTGACCAATGCCCGCGGCGCTGGAAGTTCAAATACGTGGACCGCCTTCCTGAGCCTCCAGGTCAGGCAGCCGTTGTCGGCACCTTCGCACATGAAGTCCTCGAGCATCTCTGCGGGCTTCCCGCTGCCGAGCGCACAATCGATCGAGCCAAAGCACTGGCCCGAGACCTCTGGCCCGCACAGGAAGCAGCCGACGACTTCATCGCGTTGGAACTCAACACCGAAGGCTCACGTGCCTTCCGCTGGCAGGCATGGCTTGCCATCGCCGGCCTGTGGGACCTCGAAGACCCCGCAACCGTCGATGTCGTCGCCACCGAACAAAAAGTGACGGCCGACCTCGCCGGCGTGCCCTTCCTTGGGATCATCGATCGGCTCGATCGCATCGACGAACGGCTGGTGGTCAGCGATTACAAGTCCGGCACCTTGCCGCGCGTCCGATGGCGAGAAGACAAGCTCCAGCAGGTGATGTTGTACGCCGCTGCCGTCGAGATCGCTGAAGGCGAGCAGCCGGAAACGGCACGACTTCTCTATCTTGGTCAGCAATCCATCGATGTTACGGTGACCGATCGCAAGATCGAAGAAGCAACCGGTCTCCTGAGCGAAACTTGGGCAGGCATTGGCTCTGCCTGCACCACAGACGAATTCGCCGCAAAACCGGGCGTCCTCTGTGGGTGGTGTCCATTCGTCGGTGAATGCCCTGAGGGTCGAGCCGAACTCACCCGCCGTCACGCTGCGGGAAAGCTGCCATCCCACGCTCCAGCAGCTGCCCTCGTCGCCTGAAACGTGTGAGCGCTGCGGTTCCGGCTCACACCAAGTTTCGGGGGTCAACCAGGGGTTGTTTCACCCACCAACAACATCGCGACTCAAGGTTCGGTTGAGACGTCCGAAAACCCGTACGTAACGTTCTTCGTTGATTCGTCATCAAGAACGCAAGACGGGGCCACTTCAGTTCCTACGGCGGCACCCAGCATCGACGGGGATGTAGGCAATGACAGCACTCGAATCACGAATCGAAGAACAACAGACCGAGTCCATGGCGGCCGGCTGGTATGACGACCCACAAGGGCGCCATCGACTGCGGTACTTCAACGGGCTTGCTTGGACGAGCCACGTCACGCACTTCGGACCGACACCATGCATTGGCTGCATGCACCCGGAGAACTAGCAAACTCTGACAACTAGCCGCAGTCCCCAACTGCCTCGCTGTCGACGGTGACGCTTCCGTCCGGCTCGACGAGGACACCTCGGGAGTAGCGGTTCATTTGATCAATGATCTCCACTCGTTGGTCGTCCGTCGGAGGGCGCAAGACGCCACCGTCGGCTCGCACGGGAACGATGCGGAGTTCGACACCGCCTTCGCTCACGAGGACCTCGATGATCGCTGAGTTGGCGCTGATGCCGCGAGCTGGCGGGAACGCGAAGTTCCCCGTGCTGTGCGCAACGAGCGTTTCGCCGTAGGTCGTTAATCCCTGCAAGACGTGCGGATGTCCATCAATCACGACATCAGCTCCGAGTTCAGCCCAATGTTCTTCGAGTTCGACCATGAAGTCCGAGGGACAGAGCACTCCCTCCTCGCCACCATGCACCGCGACAATCGTCACGTCGGACTGCTCGATCGCACGCAGCACCGTGGCATCTGCTTGATCCTGAAATGGTGGACAAGCCCACGCGATCTGGGGACGTACATTCTCGCCGCTCGCCGACCAATCACAGGGAACTCGCGAAAACGAAACGATTCCGATCGTCCAATCACCGACGTCAACAATCAGTGGTTCGTACGCCTCTTGTTCGGTCCGTCCTGCGCCGACTCGGGCAATCCCGCGAGCGTCGAGTTCATCCAGGGTTTGTTCGAGCGCGGCTGCCCCGAAGTCGAGTGCATGGTTGTTCCCAAGAGTCACGCCGTCGATCCCTGCCGCAACCACAAGGTCAAGAGCAGCTGGCGGCGACCGGAAGAGAAACTGCTTCGCAACGGGTGGGGACCCAACGTTGGGGTCTGCGACCGCCGTCTCGAGGTTGATCACCATGAAGTCGGGCCGGCTGAGCAGGTCGGTGATCTGGCCGAACGGATCTCGCGTTTCAAGACCGTTGGTGAATGCAGAGTCTCCAGCGAACCCGAGAACAACTGGGGAGCGAGGCGGAACAGTCGTTGGCGCGGCTGTCGTTGATGGAACTGTCGTTGGTGGGGCTGTCGTTGATGGATCCGTCGTTGGCGCCGCCCGAGCGGTCGACGACGATTCGACGCTTGATCCCTCGCTGTCCGAACTCGACTCTTCGACGACGACTGCTCCGCTGCAAGCTGCTGCAACGAGCGCCACCACAATGACACCACAACAAGTTCTCATTCACCCCTCCGTCAATGGGTTTTGACGC
>CALHCB010000204.1 GCA_937930695.1 uncultured Acidimicrobiales bacterium
CCCGCTGAGTGTGATCCGTGCGTGGTTGCTGAGGGTGAAGAGCTGCCGGCTGAGTGTGATCCGTGCGTGGTTGCTGAGGGTGAAGAGCTGCCGTCTGCGTGCGTGCCCGTTGATCCGTGTGCCAACTTGGTTGAGGGTGAAGAGCTGCCGGCTGAGTGTGACCCGTGTGTCGTTGCTGAGGGTGAAGAGTTGCCGACCGAATGTCTGCCCGAGCCTCCCTTGGCCCCGGAGATTCCGGTTGCAACAACCGTGACTCCGCCGACAACGGCTGCCCCGACGACCGAAGCGACCACGACAACGGTTGCGCCGACGACGGCAGTGCCAACGACTGAGGCCCCGACGACTGAGGCCCCGACTACGGAAACAACGGCAGCTCCGGTCTCCGTCGTGGCAGTCACCGTGCCTCCGACTACGGCAACTCCAGTCACCGATGCATCAAGCACCGTTTCGGTCCAGGGAACCGTTCAGGTTGCCAACCAGACGCCTGACCTGCAGGTTGCCCAGCAGCAGTTGCCCGTGACGGGTTCTCACACCGGTGTGGTTGCGTCCGTTGGCATCATGCTCGCCGTCATCGGTGCAGCCTTGCTCGGTTTGGCATCACGCCGATTGAACCTCTTCTAAGCAGAAGGTTCTCGATCCGATAGCTCTTGGGCGCAGCCGAAAGGCTGCGCCCAAGTTCGTTTTCCGGTTTGACCCGGACTTCGCTGCCGGGTGCGCACTCAGAGTTGTGCGTACCAGTCGTAACCCCGCTCATACCAGTAGTCGGTGGGCTGTTCGTCCGTGAAACGGATCGTGCCGATTCGCTTGATGAGCTTGATGCCGTATTTGTTCGGCGATGCGAGCCGCAGAGGCGCTCCGTGGTCCTGATCGAGGTCCTCGCCTTGCAGTTCGTAGGCGAGGAAGGTCTGGGGATGCATCATGGATGCTCGGTCCATCCCGACGTAATAGTCCTCGTCAGGCGTGACCAGTGAGACGAAATCTGGGAGGGAACCCAGCGCATCGGCGTACAGGGCAGCGAAGTCGCTGAAACGGGCTCCGCCCCAGGTCACGATGTGACTCCATCCCTCAACACATTTGTGTTCGATGGTCATCTCGTGGAACGGCAATGCCCTGATGTCGTCCATCGTGTGCGTGCCGAGCAGCTTGCCATCCGGCCCCTCGATCCGAAGTTCCCAAGTATCGAGATCGATCTCTTCCCGAATGCCATGGCGACCGTTCACTCGCGGCATCGATGACTTGGAACGGTCGAAGGTCGGGGCCATCGCGCTCTCGCGGCTGAGACCTCGCCACAACGCCTCGTTGGCTTCATGACCCTGCCGAAGCACGTCAGGGATTCGATTGTCGTCAGGGCGACCCTGGATCCATCGGAACCCTGCGAATCCGACAGCGGCAGCAGCTGCACCCGTGAGCAACGACCGGCGGCTGCGTGTGCGGTAGTCGGCCGCGGAGATGGTTGGCGCCTCAGCTTCCAGGCTGGCGTAGCGCTCAGCACGTTCTTGATCAGCCAGTGAAGGTTCCATCGATTCGTTCTCTTCTGAGTGGTCAGACATCGGCGAGCACCTCCTCGTCGCTTTCGACAGGTGGTGGTGTGGGACGTTCCACGAGTTCGTACCCAGTCACCATGCTCATGAAATTGCGAAGACCAGCTCGTGCTACCTGGAAGATGTGGAGAACAAAGAACGCCAGGAACGCCATCGTCACGGTGAAATGGATCGTGCGAGCCGTCTCATAGCCGCCGAAGGCAGAGGTGAGCAGGCTGGTCTGCGTCGGCTTGTAAATGGCAATGCCCGTCAACACAGCAATGCCGCCGAGGATGACGATGAGCGTGTAGCTCAGTCGCTGGGCGCCGTTGTATCGACCCTGTGGGGGCAGCGGTTGTACGCGCACCTTCTTTGACCAGAAGAAAAGATCGTGTTTGGTGACCTGGGCAGCGTCGGCGAATGAATGCCGGTCGGGTAGGAGGTGTCGCCACTCCCGACTCCTCCAGGTGTAGAGGCCGTACGCAATCCCGTTCAGGGTGAAGAGCCAGCCGAAGGTGAAGTGGTAGGCCATTCCCTTTGCCAGCTTGCGTTCCAGACCGAGTGGTTCGTTGATGGAGTCAGGGAGGAAGTCGAACCAGTGCCAGCCGACAAGGCCCACACCGAAGCCGAAGGGATCTCGCACGTCGGCCCAATAGATGCGCAGGCCACTCCAGATCATGATCGTGAGAAGCGGGAAGTTGATCCAGTGCATCCACCGGCTCGCTCTCCGGTGTTTCAAAACGGCGACCTGTTCGCCAGGCGATGTGTCCATGACGGCAGTCTGGCACTTCGAGCGCTGCACCAGGCTGAAGAAGTCGTGAACAACGACCTACGATGGCCCCGTGGTCGACGCCCCGTATCCCGCTGAATGGGAAACCGACATTGTTCTCGGAGACGGGTCGACCGCTCACCTGCGCCCCATTCGTCCAGAGGACCGGGATCGCCTGGAGGCCTTCCACGGTCGCCAATCTCAGGAGAGCATCTATTTTCGCTTCTTCCGATACCGGCCAGAGTTGTCGAACAAAGAGCTCGAATACTTCACGCAGGTTGACTACGAGCGCCGGATGGCGTTCGTGGCGACCGTTGGTGATCAAATCGTCGCGATCGCTCGCTATGAACAGTGGGACTCGCCGAAGCACCCGGGTGAGAAGCGGGCTGAGGTCGCGTTCTTTGTCGATGACCATCACCACGGCAAGGGTCTCGCAACGATCATGTTGGAGTATCTCGCCGCAGCTGGACGGCGTAAGAAGTTTGATGGCTTTACGGCCACCGTTCTGCCGCAGAATGTTGGAATGCTTCGCGTCTTTCGCAAGGCAGGCTTCGAGGTCAGCACCGGGTTCGAAGATGGCGTCATCGATGTCTCGCTGGGCATCGAAGTTACGGATTCGGCTGCCGATGCGATCGAGGGTCGTGAACGTCGGGCTCAGGCCCGATCGATCAGTCGGCTGATCGCTCCCGGCTCCATCGCCGTCATCGGGGCCAGCCGAACGCCTGGTGCGGTCGGCCATGAGCTGGTTCGTTCCATCGTTCGGGGCGACTATCGAGGTTCGGTTATCGCGGTGAATCCGGCAGCGAAGGGCGAGGACATCGCCGGTGTCCCGTCGGTCGCCGCGCTCGGTGACATCGAGGAACCGATTGATCTCGCCATCATTTCGGTGCCCGCCGATGCGGTTGAGTCAGTCGTCGCGGATTGCGCCAGTGCCGGCGTCGCCGGTCTCCTGATCATCACGGCGGGCTTCAGCGATGCAGGTCCGCAAGGTCTTGTTCGAGAACGACGGTTGGCGGACCTCGCTCGCGGCAATGGGATGCGCGTGCTCGGTCCGAACGCGTTCGGGCTCGTCAACACTGATCCCGAGGTGTCGCTCCAGGCATTGTTCGTCCCCGTTCGAGTGTCGGATGGGTCCGTCGGGCTGCTCTCTCAATCTGGTCCGCTGGCTGGTGGTTTGCTGCAGCACTTCGACCGTGCAGGCATCGGTGTCTCGACGATGGTGGCCGTCGGCAATCGGGCGGATGTCTCGGTCAACGACCTCCTTCAGTTCTGGGCCGAAGATGAGCGAACACGGGTCGTCGCTCTGTATCTGGAGAACATCGGCAATCCTCGAAAGTTCACTCGCATCGCTCGCCAGGTCTCCCAATCCAAACCGATCGTGATGGTTGCACCATCTGACGAGATCGTGGCATCGATGCTCGAGGAGTCCGGCGTTGTGCTCGTGCGCCACGTCGCAGAGCTGGTGAGCCAGGTTGACATGATGGTGAGCCAACCTCCGGCGAACGGTTCGCGAATCGCCATCCTCAGCAACGCGTCCTCCATCGGCCGCCTTGCGGCCTCAGCCGTCCGCCGAGCTGGGCTCGAAGTCGTCGAACCGGGCGCGATCGGCTCAGGGTCTCCCGATGCGGTCATCATCAACGACACCGACACGATCGCGCTGGCTCGCGAGGCCAACTTTGAGAGCTATGAAAAGGCGCTCGTCGCTGCCGCAGTGAGTTCCGAGGTGGATCTTGTGCTCGTCGCTCTTGTTCCGACAGCAACGCTGAGTCTCGAGCAGCTCGACGAACTCGTCCGGAGAGTCGACAAGGCGGTGGACAAGCCAATGGCGGTCACCGGACTAGGTGGACAAGAACCGGGAGAGTCTGGCCAGCTGCCGATCTTCGACTATCCCGAAGAAGCAGCGATGGCCCTGGGTCGGACGGCGCAGTACGGGCGCTGGCTGCGACGTCCGCATGATGACGAGGTGCTTGCCGAACCAGAGTTCGAAGAACGGGCTCGGGCTACGGTGATCGAGGCGCTCGGGGCCGACGAATCAGTGCATCTGGGCCTCACCGATTCGGGCCTCCCAGCGTTGCTGAGCGGTCTTGGGATCCCGGTGCCCGAATACGTTCTGGCCGAGTCAGCGCAAGATGCGAAGGCAGCTGCGAACGAGGTCGGCTACCCAGTGGTGCTGAAGGCCGGTGGCATGTCGGGTCGGGCGCCGGGCGAAGCGGGCGGAGCTGCGATCGACCTCCACAATGCCTCAGCAGTCAGCGCGTCGGTGCAGCGGATGGTCTCCAACCTCGGAGACGCGTTGTTGCCGATCATCGTGCAACGTCAATCGGCGAGCGGGTTTCACCTCCGAATCGAGCTCGAGCAGAGCTGGGAGCGGGGGAGTCATTTGTCCTTCGGCGTGGGTGGCTTTGTTGGCAAGCACATCAGCCATGGCTTGTCGATGGCGCTGCCGCTCTCGGAATCGAGGCTGGCCGAGCTGATCGAAGAGTCGTGGCTTTCCAATCTCGCGCCCGCAGGACCGACTCGCACCGCATTGATCGAGATCGTCCACGTCATTGCCCTGGCCGCTGATGCGGTTCCGGAGTTGACCCATCTTCGGGCAGATCCCGTTCTCGTCGCTGACGGCGTGTGTTCGATCGTTGACATCGAGGTAGAGCTCTCGGCTCCCCAGAACGATCCGTTGACTCAGGTTCGCCACCTGACGTAGCGAGGTGTTGTGTGGGCTAGGGGCGGGGCTCGCGAGCAAGTCCCAGAACTCGCTCGCCGATGATGTTGCGCAGGATCAGCGTCGTGCCGCCCATAATTGTGTAGGCCGGGGCGTAGCAGATGTTTCGACTGATGCGATTCCAGAGCATCGTGTCGCTGCCGGCGACCCTGCCGCACAGGTCGGCAACCTCGATCTCGAACTCGGTGGCCAGCGTCTTGGTGATGGCAGACCAGCCTCGAGGGGCTTGACCGAGCACCTCTTGCAGCACCATGTGGCGAGCGATTGTGTAAAGCGATTCGGCGTGAGCGAAACGCTGACGCAAGAGTGGGTCGCTGGCTCCAGAGGCAGAAAACGAGGCTCGTGCGTCGTCATACAGCGCCCGGTTGGAGACGAGTCGGTCGATGCCGCCCCGCTCGTGTTCCATCTGTCGCATGATCTGGCTGAAGCTCTCGTTGAGCCCGCCGACGAGGTTGTCGCCCGGAACTCGAACCTGCTCGAAATGGACTTCGCAAAAGTGGTTGTTCTGCGTGAGATCGGTGACGGGACGGACCGTGATTCCCGGTGAGTCCATGGCGACGACGAATTCTGAAAGACCCTTGTGTGGCGGGGCGTCAGGGTCTGTGCGCGCCACGAAATAGATCCAGTCGGCCTCGGCCGCACCACTGGTCCAGATCTTGTCGCCGTTGATCACCCATTCGTCGCCGTCTCGCAACGCGGTGCTGCGAATCGAGCTGACGTCGGATCCGGCATCGGGTTCAGACATCCCGATCGACCACATTGAAGTACCTTCGATGATGCCGGGAAGCCAACGGTCTCGCTGCTCATCGGTTCCGTATTGCAGCAGTGTCGGCCCGATCTGGCGATCAGCGAACCACGATGCTGCAAGCGGCGCACCAGTCGAGATCAATGCCTCGACGACGACGAACCGTTCGAGGTTGGTGTACCCGCCACCGCCGTACTCGTTGGGCCATGTCATCCCGATCCAGCCGGCCTCCGCAAGCTGTTTGGAGAAGGCACGATCGCTCCCGATCAGCCAGGAGTCTTCCCGAATGTCTCGTTGCGCCGCCGCTTCGAGGCCCATCGCCCTCGCCTGGTCAGACAGTTCGAGTAGGTCAGGGGCGAGGGCGAAGTCCATCGTGTTGGCTACGAGCGGTTTTCGAGCGGCACGTAGTTGCGCTCGCCGACACCGGTGTAGATCTGGCGTGGACGGGCGATGCGCTGATCCTGCTCCAGCAGCTCTTGCCAGTGAGCCAGCCAGCCCGGCATACGACCAATGGTGAACAACACGGTGAACATGTCGAGCGGGAAGCCCATCGATTGGTAGATCAGGCCGGTGTAGAAGTCGACGTTCGGGTACAGGTTGCGGCTGATGAAGTAGTCATCGGAGAGGGCAATCTCCTCGAGTTTCAACGCAATGTCGAGCAACGGGCTCTTGCCCGTGATTTCAAAGACCGCGTCGGCCTGTTCCTTCACGATGCGGGCACGAGGGTCGTACGCCTTGTAGACGCGGTGACCAAAGCCCATGAGGCGACCTTCGCCGGCCTTGACCGAGTCGATGAATGCCGGGATGTTGTCGTAAGAGCCGATGTCCTCGAGCATGTGGATGACGGCTTCGTTCGCTCCACCATGACGGGGGCCATAGAGAGCGCCGGTGGCAGCCGCAACTGCTGAGTACGGATCGGCGTGGCTCGAACCGACAACCCGCATGGTCGTCGTTGAGCAGTTCTGTTCGTGATCGGCGTGAAGGATCAACAGCACGTCGAGGGCTCGGGCGAGAACTGGATCTGGCTCGTAGGTCGGCTCGGCAACCTTCCACATCATCGAGAGGAAGTTCTCGGCGTAGTTGAGGTTGTTGTCTGGGTAGACGAACGGCATGCCGATGCTGGCTCGATAGGCCATGGCCGCGATGGTCGGTCCCTTGGAGATCAGGCGGTTGATCTGGCGGTAGCGGTTGTCTGGATCCTGGATGTCCTTGGCCTCTGGGTAGAACGTGCTGAGGGCCGCAATCGCGGACATGAGCATGCCCATGGGGTGGGCGTCGTGATGGAAGCCCTCCATGAAGCGCTTGCGCATGTTCTCGTGCAGGAACGTGTGATAGGTGACGTCGTGGACCCATGCGTCCATCTGCTCGGTCGTCGGCAACTCGCCGAACAGCAATAGGTAGCAGACCTCGAGGAACGTGGAGTTCTCCGCGAGCTGCTCGATCGGGTAGCCCCGGTAGCGCAGGATGCCGTTCGCGCCATCAAGATCTGTGATCGAGCTCGTGGTGGATGCGGTTGCACCGAATCCGGGGTCGGTGAACCACAGGCCTGGAGCGAACTTTGCCCAGGCTGCACCGGAAATTCCGCCGCCCTCGATGGGAAGCTCGATGGTCTCGCCAGTTCGGTTGTCGACGACGGTTACGGATTCTCTCTGATCCTCGGCCACGGTGGCAGCTCCTCAAGTGAAGTTCTAGACGGCGATAATCCCACGGCGGTGGGCGCCCAAATATGGAAGTTGGGCAAACGGTGACAGAAGTTGGGTCGCCGGGGCCACGCCGTTGTGAGCCCGCGAAACGGCTCGAATGGCCGTTTGGTGATCCAGAGAAGTCTCCGCTTGTCCGGCCCGAATGTAGCCTGCGCGGGGCAGGAGAACGTCATTCGACGATTACGCAATGCAGATCCGGTTTGCGGGATCTGACTGCGTGTGCTCAGCCCGCATGGGCCCGCCGAGGTTTTCACGGCGCCCGGTTGATCAGAGTGGGGTGTTGTCGTGACGTCGAGCCCGGAGTCGTTCGCGCTTTGTGGACAGCAGTTCGAAGGCGGCGCCGAGGCGAGCGCGAGTGTCTGTCGGGTCGATCACGTCAGAGATCGAGCCTCGTTCAGCCGTCGGGTAGGGCGTGAGGAAGCGGTCTTCGTAGTCGAGTTCGAGCTCGGCCCGTTCCTCAGGGGTGGCAGAACGATGCAGAATCTCGACCGCCCCTTTGGCTCCCATGACGGCGACTTCCGCGGATGGCCAGGCCAACATCAGATCGTTGCCCATATGGCGGCTGTCCATCACGATGTATGCGCCGCCGTATGACTTGCGAAGAATGAGGCCGACACGCGGCACTGTGGCTCGGGCGTAGGCAAAGGCGAGTTGGGCGCCATGGCGAATCATGCCTCGCCATTCGAGGTCCTTGCCGGGCAGGAATCCCGAAGTGTCGACCATCGTGAGGAGCGGGATGTTGAAGGCATCGCAGAACGCCACGAACCTGCCGCCCTTCTGCGCCGCGGGAATGTCGATGCTGCCTGCAAGGGCTTGGGTTTGATTGGCAACGATTCCGACGGAATGGCCGCCGATCGATGCGAAACCTGTGACGAGGTTGGGAGCCCAGGAACCGCGAAGCTCGAGGAATTCGGCGTCGTCTGCGACGTCGCGGATGACGGTTCGAACATCGTAGGAACCCGTGGGATGACTTGGCACGGCGTCCGCAGCTTCGACGGTGGGGCGGTCGATGGGGTCGTCGGTGTCGATCCTGGACGGAAGCTCGTCGACAGAATTGGGAACGTGGGTAAGCAGCGCGCTCGCGATGTCGATCACGCTTTCTCGGTCGGCGACAACGAGCGATGCGACGCCGCTCGAGCGGGCATGGCTTCCCGAACCACCGAGGGCGGTGGCAGTGATCGGCACTCCCGTGTAGGACGCCACCATGTGGGGCCCGGAGACGAAGGCATACGCATCCTCGGTGAAGATGGTGAAGTCGGCCACTCCCATCAGCAGGGCAGGTCCGGAGACGATGGGACCGCAGGCGCCAAACAGGATCGGAACCACACCGCTCGCCGCCACGAGCGCACGGGCAGCACGGGCCCAGCCATCGATCGCAGCGACGCCGTCGGCCGGGGACGGCCCGGTCGTTGCCATCATGATCAGGATGGGAATTCGCTGCCGCGTGGCCCGCAGAATCGCGGATTCGAGGATCGCGGATGCCTCGGGGCTGAGTGGCTGGGTGGTCTCGGCCTCAGTGCCGATGTCGATCAGCATCGCGGCACGCCCATCGAGGTCGACCACGGCCGCCGAACCAGCCGGGGTCATGCTCGACTGCAGTGGCACGCCGGCGAGGTCCGGAATCGTTGAGCTCTGCTCAGTCACGACCTGTTTCTATCCCGGATCTGTCGAGAAAGGTCGAACGGTCAACCTGGGAACCATCACGGCGACGGTGGGTGGAGACCTTGCTGCTGTTTGGCCTCCGTCAACACGCTGGTCCGAACCGCAGCTGCGACGGCTTCGGCTGCGACGGAGAGCCGGCCGCGTCGTCGGGTGGCGAGTCCAACTGTTCGTTGACCAAGACCGGCAACGGAGTGCTTCATCCAGTCACCGGCGACCCATTCGGGCGCACCGGTCGCGGGCACGATGGCAGCCCCGAAGCCACTGAAGGCAAGCGAGGCCAAGAGCCGAAGCCCGTCAACTTCGACCCGGACTCTCAGGTGAAGGCCTGCAGCAGCGAAGACCGCATCGACTTCTTCTCGGAAGCTGGTTCCCGGAGCGGCGAGAAGCAGTTCGTGTCGAGCCAGATCAGAGAGTTCGAGCGGTCGATCCAACTTGGACAATGGATGATCTGTTGGGGCCACGAGCACGTTCTCTTCGGTGAAGAGGGGAGTCGTGACAATGTCCGGATCCTCAACGGGCAACGCCACAATGCCAAGGTCGAGGTCACCATCGAGCAGTCGGATGACTTGGGAGGTCGTCGTGGCGTCGACGATGACGAGTCGGACGTCGGGTGCGGTCACGGCCAGCTGCTGGACGAGAATCGGTGTGATCCATCGAGCGGTCGTTCCGATGACACCGATTCGTGCGGTGCCCCGAGGTGATCCTTGCAACGACGCCACTTCGGCTTCGAGCGCTGCCAGTTCGTTCTGGATCTGGCGCGCCCTGGCGGCAACGGCTTGGCCCTCTTGGGTCGTGGCGCCGGTTGCTCGATCGATGAGCACCGTGTTGAGCTCACGCTCAAGACGGGCCACGTGGGTGGAAATGTTCGACTGCACCGTATGGGTTGCTCGAGCGGCGGCAGTGAAGCCGCCATGTTCGACCACGGCGAGGAACGCCTGCAGTTGTCGAAGGTCCATTGGCTACCAATAAAGCACGTTGCGGGCAGAAACACTCCCACCGGCAATTTCGAGTGCTCCCGAAAACGAACGAGACCGACTGCGATGCAGCCGGTCTCAGCGGGCGATCGATACGAGGGGGACCGATCAGATCGCCTGAAGCGACTCATACGAGGGGGACCGATGAGTCGCTTTCGTTTGTGAGTGCAACAGTAGATCCACTCGTCCCATCTGTCTATTAGTTTGATGTGATAGTTGCCATCTGATCTAGAGATGGTCTACCGAACCGGGTGATTACCCGCCCGACTCAGATCAAGACGGCTTCCTCCGATAGTTTCTGTTCATGGCTGGTGCGGCGTTCTTTGACCTTGACCGAACGTTGCTCCGCGGCGCGAGCGGACCCATCATTTCCGAAGCGCTCCGCGCCGAAGGACTACTTGGCCCGAATCCCGTGCCCGGTGAAAAGTTGATGTTCGGGCTCTTCAACGCGGTCGGTGAGACGCTCCCCGCGATCGCCCTTACTCGCCAGGCGGCGCGAGCAGCCAAGGGCTGG
>CALHCB010000205.1 GCA_937930695.1 uncultured Acidimicrobiales bacterium
TGCCGCCGCTGGTGAAGGTGACGCGGGTGAAGGAGACAGTAAGGCGGCCGGCGTTGGCGCCGCCTGCCGTCGAGGGCTGGCCGATTGGAGCGACGGAGGAGTATCTCGGCCAAGGGCGGTAAGTACCGCCACCAGCTCGGCCGCTGTCTGGAACCGCTCGGTTGGATCTTTGGCCAACGCTCGAGTCCAGAACCCGTTCATGTGGGGAGCCAGGTCGGTGGTGGGGATCGGGGCGTTGACCACCCGGTGCAACAACGCCTCATGTGAGCGCTCACCGGCAATGGAATACGGAGCCGAACCGTCGATCAGGTTGAACAGCGTGGAGGCCAGCGAGTATAGGTCGGAGCGATGATCGTTCTTGGTTGCCCCGTTGAGGAACACTTCGGGGGCGGCGTGCTCGAAGGTGGCGGCGTTGAGGGTGGCCGAGGTGCTGCGGATGACGGCGATACCAAAGTCGGACAGTTTCACCCGACCATCGTCGGCCACCAGGATGTTGCTTGGTTTGATGTCGCGATGAACGACGCCGAAGTCGTGGACGACGGCAAGCGCTTCTAGCAATTCAACGGCGAGGCCGACGGCGTGGCTTGTATCGAACGGGGCACCTGAGCCACGTCGCGAGAGAAGGCGTTCATGCAGAGATCCCCGATCGGCCCAACCCATGACGAAGTAGGGCTGGCCGTCCTCTGTGGTGTCGATCACATGGACACGAATCACGCTGTCGTGATCGATCCGACGCAGGATTTTTGCTTCGTCGATGAATCGGCGCCGAACGTCCTCGTTTCGCGACCAGTTCTCCGCTAGGACCTTGATCGCCACCCGGTCATCGAGCAATTCGTCGTGCGCGAGCCAGACCGTGGCGAAACTGCCCGCACCAAGTGCCCGCTCGACGACGTACTTTCCGATCCGGCGCTGCACGGGGCCATCATCGCCCATTCCAGCATTGAGGGTCGAGACCCATCTTGCCCAAGGGTTCGAACGGGCCGGACTCAAGGTGTCCCCCCGGAGCGTCGAACCAACATGACGTGTGGAACGTCGTACCGAGCATGGCACCTGTGTGCAGTACTGTCGCCCATCGGAGGGCTAACGAATTGGTTCTTTGGGAGACAACGGTTCTGGCCGTGCCCGCAGACCAAAACGTTGACACTCCATCGCCCACGGAGTTCTTTGCATGAGTGCCACACCTCGAAGTTGGACCCTGGCGGTCGACTTCGGAACAACAGCCACCGTTGCTGCTATCGCGGAGGGTCTTGATCGACCGCTGATTCTCGAGATCGGCGGCGAGCGTCGCATGCCATCAGTCGTGTTCATTGACGAGGACGGCTCCATCGTTGTCGGCCAGGCGGCTGCTGGACTCGCGGTGAGCCGACCAGATCGCGCCATTCGCGCCCCGAAGAGTCGCTTGGATGAGCAAGTGCCGCTCGTCCTTGGTGGCCAGCCCTATCGGGCAACGGTTCTCGTGACGGCCGTGCTCCGAGCAGTCTTGGCCGAGGCGATTCAACATCAGGGATCCCCACCGGTCCGCACCCGGTTGACCTATCCGGCGACATGGAATCGGCCTCGACGGGCCAAGCTGCTCGAGGCCGCCACGAACGCTGGGATGCCCGACCCAGTGCTCATCGCTGAACCGGTCGCCGCTGCCCTCACCTATGCCGAAGGGGCCTCGATTCCTGCTGGGAGCCACGTCGCGGTCTATGACCTCGGTGGAGGAACGTTCGATACTGCAGTTCTCCAGGCAACGTCGAACGGGTTTCGCGTTGTGGGGCGTCCTCTCGGTGACGCGCAACTTGGCGGTGAGCTCTTCGATGAGATGTTGATGAATCTCGTCGGTGAGAAGATCGATCCAGACGCGTGGGACGAACTTCTCGTGTCTGATGAGCGCCCGTGGCGTCAGGCTGCAGCACGGTTGCGCAACGAGTCAAAGCGGGTCAAAGAGGCACTCTCGATTCATGGATATGGCGAGGTTGTCGTCGGCCTTCCCGGGGGCACAATCGAGGCTCGAGTAACCCAGGAGGAGCTCGAGGAGCTCGTCGGTCCGTACATCGATGAGTCGATCGAGCTCCTTGGTCGATGTATTGCGGACGCGGGCATCACGATCGATGACGTTCGCTCGGTCTACGTCACCGGTGGGGCGAGCCGAATGCCGCTGGTGGAACGTCGCCTCCGAGAGGCATACCCCGCTATGGCCATCAGCCGGCAGGGCGATCCAAAGGCGGCGGTGGCATTTGGAGCACTCGTTGCCACGCCGGAGAGTTTGGATCTGGCCATCGCGGCGGGCGAGCACACGACCTTCGAGCTGACCGGATCTCGCGAGCCAACTGAAGGGGCTGCGGGGTACGAATCATCGGGGCCGCCGTCGCTGCCTGCTCGTCCTTCCTCGGCCAGTCCGCCGCGGCCCCAGACACCAGCGATGCCACCGGCGTCGATGGCATCTCAGGATTCGGCCTTTCCCGCGATGCCGCCGGCGTCGATGGCATCTCAGGATTCGGCCCTTCCCAACTCCTCGCCGACCTTCGCCGACCACGGCACGGTGGGAAGTCCGGCGCCCCCGATGCCTCCGCCAAGCGATGATCCAGGACTTCCTGGGACGCCAGCTTCACCACTGAATGCTCGGCCCTGGTATCAGAGTCCTGCCGCCATCGTCGGCGCGGCGATTCTTGGCCTGATCTTGGTCGGGATCATCGTCGTGGCGGCGACTGGTGGATCCGAGGGTGGTGGGGCCGACATCGAAACTTTTGCCTCGACGCCCGTCGAAACCAGCCAACTCGATACGAGCCAGTCGACGACAACCCTGACAACTGCCACGACGGTGGCTGCCCAGACCGCGACATCGCCGGTCGAGGAAACTGCTTCAACGGTGTTGGTCCCCGGTCCCGGCTTGGCAGACATAGAAAGCGCGCTGCTTGTTGCATCGGACGTTCCGAGTGATTGGGTTCCTGCAGAGTGGGTCGAGGACGGCACGACACTCTGTGATCTGCCCGACAGCAGCGAGATCTGGTTCTCAGCCAACATCTTTGATGACAACACCACCAATCAGCGGATCCTGAGTCAGGGGTTTGTCTATCTCGATGAGGCGGGGGCGCTGGAGGCCATTGCCGCAGATCGGGCGCTGGCTGAGGTGTGCCCGAGCGACCAAGTCGAAATCGATGGTCAGGACTTCATCATCACGGTGACGGACCCGACCTATGAGATCCCTGAGCTCGGTGATGAGACGCTTGGCATCGAGTTGGCGTACGCCGATGTTTCAGGGAACGTCATCCTCACCGCGCTGAGCGTCGAGTCCCGCTGGGGCCGATCGTTCGTCTTGACGACCTTGTCTGTACCGTCGAGCGAGGTCACGCTCGAAGACCGTCAACGTTTGTTCGATCTCCACGCGATTGCGGTCACTCGCCTGGTCGGGATTCCGCGGTAGGAATTGAGACGACGATGATGCACCCCATCCATGTGCTTCGGTCGAGGGGCAAGGTTTAATGACCAACGCACATCCGCAAGACAGTCCGTCCCGAGGTCAGGCGAGCGGTTCGGGCGATCTCACGAACCAGCTGATCGAAACACCGGTCTGGACCGATGATCTCGTCACCGGTGCTGGCATCCCGATTGTCGACGTTCCGATCGTCACGGTCGGAGGTGGACTGGGCTCCTTCGCCCTCGTCGACTATCTGCGAATCGCCGGCGTACCGACCACGGATATCGCGGTGCTCACCCCCAACACGCGCCCTAGTGAGACCTACGAGTTTCTGGCCAACAATTCCCAGATTCCCCGCCACGAGCGTCTTCGCAGCGACTCCGGTTCGGTCATGGACAACATCTGGGGGTTTCCTTCCTACGCATTGCGTGAGGCGTGGAATGCAACGAGCCTGAAAGACAAACTCTTCCCTGTTTGGCAGGTGAGCACCGAGCCGATTCTGGCGGAGTACTACACGCCGAAGTCGGGTCAGGTCTACGAATCTGTTGATCGGGAGACAGCTCGCATCGGCTGGTCTCAGATGGTCAAGGGCGGACAGGTTCGAATGGTGCGTCGTCGAGCTGGTGGCGGCTTCATGACGGTGCTGACACCTCCGCCAGGAGCGACTGCGACTCGTCGAATCGTGTATCGCTCCCGATTCGTTCATCTTTCGCTCGGGTATCCGGGCGTGCGTTTCCTCGATGATCTTCGCGGCTATCGAGAGCGGTCCGGCGACCACCGTCGGGTCGTCAATTCCTACGAGCCCCATCCCCATGTCTATGAGGAACTCGCTCGTCGTTCCTGCACCGTGCTTGTTCGGGGCTCGGGCATCGTTGCGTCGCGTGTACTTCAGCGCTTGCTCGACGACAACGAGGCGGGCCGCACGCAGACGACGATCGTGCACCTCTTCCGCAGTTACGTCAGCGGTCCACAAGGCGATTCAGCAAACTTCCGTCGACCGGGCACTGGCGGTTTTGCGTATCAGGCGTTCAACTACCCAAAAGCCGCGTGGGGTGGTCAGTTCCGCAACAAGCTGCTGGAACTCGAGGGAGAGGAACGGTCGCAGTTCATCGACACGACCGGCGGCACCAACACCGCACCGCGCAAAGACTGGAGAGAGCAGCTTGCTCGGGGCGGCGCGCTCGGGACCTACCAGCAACGAATCGGCCAAGTCGCGTCGGTCGACCCAACAGAAGATGGCCACCGAGTCCGGACGGTCGTGCGCGATCAGACAGGGGCCGAGTTTTCGATCGACGCAGACTTCATCATCGATGCCACGGGTCTCGAAGCCTCGATCCGCTCCAATCGTGTGCTTGCGGACCTGGTCGACGTGAGTGGCGCCGAGACGAATCCGAAAGGCCGACTCGAGACACTGCCGACCTTCGAGGTTTCCGGAACTCGTTCGGAGCCCGGCCGGCTGTATGCCTCAGGCTCCTCGACACTCGGAAGCACGTACGCTCCCGTCGATTCGTTTCTCGGGCTGCAGTATTCGGCTCAGCAGATCACGTTCGATCTCGGTGCGATTGGCGCGGTGCCAAAGATCGGGCCATTGCGCTCGATGACTGAATGGACTCGCTGGATGAGAAACCGGCCTCCCTCATGACCCCGACGATCTTTGGCCGCATACAAAGCCGGGTGTTCCTCGTCTTCACGTTCGGTCTGTTGTGGAGTTTCCTGGTCTTGCCGATCCTGCCCCGCCCTGAGGGCGCCTCGCTCGGCGACGTGGCCTCCGATGTCATGCGGTCACTCGTGCTGGTTGCGATCCTCGGGGTGGTCTGGGAGGTGGCCTACCACGGCCTTCAGCAACTTCGGTGGGAGAAGGACTGGCCATCGTTGTTCGCCCTGCTCACCGGCATCAACGAGGGTCTACTGCTCTACTTCGTTCTTGGCGACATGCCCATGGCGACCTTCTTGGCGCATTTCATCAGTACCTGGATCGTGATCTGGCTTGCCGCTCACGGGCCGATGCGAGTGCTGTTCCTTCGTTGGCGCTTTCGCGGCGGGCGATTGGTGTGAACCCGTGGTGATTGGGTGACGCTGCGGTGAGCGATATCGAGGATGTGATTGCCGCGTCTGCCGCCGCTCGAGCGACCGAGACTCGGCGTCGGTCCCGTCGAGCGCTTGGCGTCTCGATCGTCATCACGATGATCTGGCTCGTGGCGGTCACCGTTCTTGGGCTGGGGGGTCGTGTCGCGGAGCAATGGGCCGCTGCGGTCACCATGGTCTTCGGGAGCTTCGTCGCGGGATCTACCCCTCAGGGAGGTGGCGCGGTCGCGTTTCCCGTGTTCACAAAGTTGCTCGACATTCCGACTGAGGTTGCTCGGTCGTTCTCGCTGGTCATCCAGACGGTTGGCATGGGCGCGGCATCGCTGGCGATTCTGCTGAGCCGACGCCCGGTCGTGACGTCAGCCTTGAAGGTCCTTGCCCCGATCACGGTTGTCACGTTTCTCATCGCCAATCGCCTCTTGGTCAACGACGCTCAACCTTTCGGACCGTCGACCGTGCCATCAAGCTACGTCAAGGTGAGTTTTACGGTCGTGCTCGCAGCCATGGCGGCGGTCGTGGCGTTGACCTACCGCCAGCAGATTCTCGTTCGACGTAGCGAGCTCCCGCCCATGACGGTCCGAGTCCTCGGAGCGCTCGCCTGCGCGGGCGTCATTGGCGGTCTGGCGGCTTCGCTCGTTGGCTCTGGCGCTGACGTTGCCACGTACATCGTGGTGGTTGTGCTGTTGGGGGTGAACCCTCGGGTGGGCGTTCCCACGAGTGTTCTCGTGATGACGATCGTGTCGATTGTCGGATTCATCGACTTCGGGCTGATCGATGGCCAACTCCTACTCGAACGGTCGGGCGATCAGATCGTTGCGCTCGGCGGACAACCCATCGACCCGCTGCCGAGTGACCGATTCGACCTTACCGCGATGTGGCTTGCCGCGGTACCCGTTGTGGCGTGGGGCGCCCCACTCGGTTCCCTCGTCGCGTCGCGGGTCACGGATCGTCAGCTGGTGAGTTTCGTCGTCTTCCTCGCCGTGGCGGAAGTGTTGTCGACCGTATTCTTCCTCGAACCACTGCGGACCGATCGATGGCTCACCGTCTTCGGGGTCGTTGGCCTTGTCACGGTGACCGGCGGGCTCATTCTGCTGCAACGAAACCGAGTCAGGATTCTGGGTTTGCCGCCGATTGATGAAACCGAGAGCTTTGTGCGTGGCGATCTCGATGTCGGAGCACGCTTTCGTGAACAGCTGAACCGGGAACGACGCAACCAGGGCGAGGAACAGCGATGACGTATCTCGCAGACTACGAACTCCTCGATTGGCTCGGGCCAGGCAACCACGGCGATTGGTGGTTGGCTCGCCCTCCCGCACGACTTGGAGTATCGGATGACGTCGTGGCGATCAAGGCCTTGTGGCGAGATGCCTCCGATCTCGACTTCGATCGCATGGCTCGCGAGCTTCGCTTGCTGTCGTCGGTCGCTAGCCCGTACTTGGTGACCCTCCTCGAGGCGGGCGAGAGCAGCGGACGACTCTTTTACGTGCGAACCCATCACCCGGATGGCAGTCTCGAGACGGCAGGCCTTGCTGCTGAGCGGCAACGATCAGCGATGGTGTCGGCCGCTCTTGGGGCGCACGCTCTGCACGAAAACGGGATTGTGCATCGCGATATCAAACCAGACAACGTGTTGTTGACCGCAACCGGTGCAGTGCTTTCGGAGCTCGGCCTCGCCCAGCTTCTCGACCCAGGAATGACCACCGGTATTGGGCCGGTCGGTGCGATCGAATATGTGGCCCCCGAAGTTGCCCTCGGAGAGCGAGGCACGGCATTGAGCGATGTGTGGGCGCTCGGTGTGACGCTTCACCGAGTGCTCAGCGGCGTCTCGATCTATGGCGCGAACCCGCCAGACAACGTGCTCGAAGGTTTCCGCCGGGTCACCGGCGGTCTCTGGGAATTGAGTACGGATCTCGATCCATCTGATCGGGCGCTGATCACCAGCTGCCTCGACAAGAATCCAGCAAGCCGTCTGCCGAGTGCAGCAGCCTTCGCTGATCAACTGCAAGGAGTTGCACCGTGAGCGACATGTCACAACCATCGGATCATCGGGTGGTGGTCAACGCGGGAAACGGCGCCGTCGTTCGCAACAGGTCACTGATCGCTGTCGTGGGAACGGCGGATCACCCGCTTGTCAGCCTTGCGGCTGAGGGGCTCACTGGCGACGCCGGCGCTCGCGTTCACGCGATCGTTGATCGCGATGCACAAACGCCTCCATTCGCGATTGCTCGGATCGTGGACGATGCCGTGCAGTTGTTCGTGCGCGGAACTGCGTCGGTAACAGTTGGAGGACTCACTCTTCGCCACGACGGTGCCAACCCTTTCGTGGCACAGACAGTTCGCGTCCCTGAGAACGGCCGCATCGCGGTGCGGCTCGACGACTCCGGGCCGCCCATGATGTGGACGAGTCTTGGCCTCGGCGTGGTCAGCGGTGGGGGAGCAGAGCTGTCCGTTGCTGTCGGAGCAGCTATCTCAGGCGATGACATTCCAGAGGACTCGACGGCAGAGTTGCGGCCTGACCCGCCGTCTGTTGCTCCACCGCCGCCTGGACTCGCGGAACCGCACGAGCCAGCCCGCGTCATCTCGTTCGGCAATCAGGGCTCGCCTGCAGGGGTGGGTTCTGGAGCTGACGCAGCACCACCCGAGATGCCGGTCGAGGAAATTCATCGGCCGGCTCCGGCCGGGGTTGGTCCGGTACAGGTGCGCGGTCTCCGCTGTCAGCGCGATCATCTTGTGCACCCTTCCGCGAGGTTGTGTCCGCTCTGTGGCGACAACATGCAGAACAACTCGGTCATCGTCAACCCGGATGGCAGCGTCGGTGTGCTGGGCCCTCGACCTCCGCTCGGTGTGTTGATCCTTCCCGATGGTCGCTCGTTCCAGCTCAACCGAACCACCGTGATCGGGCGGCAGCCCGACCTCGATGCGGCAGTGCGAGCTGGCGAGGCCGATGGGCTGATGTTCGATGAGCCAACGGTTTCGCGTGCCCATGCACGAGTGGTTCTCGACGACTGGGACGTGTCGCTCGTTGACCTTGGTTCGGCCAACGGAACCTCGGTTGCGGCGTCAGGACATGCACCGCAACGACTTCAGTCGAACCAGCCCATCGCGCTCGTCGGTGGAACCTACATCTACTTCGGATCGATCCAGATTGTGTTCCAGCCGACATCGGCGGCCCCCCACAGCCGCTGACCTGTGGCCAAAGGTCGCTGCCACCCACGCTCATCTCGGGCGCTCTACGCTCATCAACCCCCCCCAATGTTCCGACGGGATCAACGTGCCTAGTTCTCTTCTTCAACGACGTTTGCCGATCGCAATCTCACTTCTCGTGTGTTGCCTCGTGGCTGCGGCATGCACGGGCTCGACGAGCGACGAGACCTCGCCAACTTCGATCTCCGACGGCGAGACGACGCTGGTCGACGACTCCGCGACCACTCTGGTCGATGGGGCAACCGACGCGAGCGACGACACCGATGATGGGTCGACGCTCGGGGTCGAATCCATCGAATGGGGGACGTGCACGCTCTCCCAGAACGAGTGCGGCTTCGTCGAGGTGCCCGCCGACTATGCCGATCCGTCCCTCGGTTCGCTCCAGATTGCGGTCAACGTCTTTCGAGCCCGGGACCAGGCGAACAAGCTTGGCTACCTGTTCGTGAATCCGGGTGGGCCGGGCGGGTCCGGCGTCGAAATCGTCGACTTCGCGGCCCTGGTCTTCGATGATCCGCTGCTCGACCGATTCGACATCGTGGGCTTTGACCCTCGCGGTGTCGGTGCATCTGAGCCGACGTTCGAATGTGGTGAGAGCGGCCAAGTCATTGACCTATTCAACTCCACCGACCCTCCCGTGGACACTGCTGTCGAGGTCGAGATTGTCGAAAGCGCCATTGACCTGTGCGTTGCTTCGATGGGTCCGGCCGCTGGACGTCTTCACTCAGAGTTCGTGGCTCGTGACATGGACGAGATCCGCAAGGCGCTCGGAGCTGAGCAGATCAGCTATCTCGGTTTCTCCTACGGATCGGCCCTCGGCTTCTGGTACGCCACGTTGTTCCCCGAGTCAGTTCGAGCCATGGTGGTCGACGGTGCAGACAATCCGCTCGATGATCTGTCGACTCGGGAAATTCGCGTCGAGAACTTCGTGGACGAAACCCAGGAGTTCGAGCGGCTCCTGAGCGATGCGCTCGAGAGCTGTGATTCCCTAGAGTGTCCGATCTTCAACGATGGTGACCCGGTCGGCTATTACTACGACTCGGTCGACAAGTTCGGCCTCGTGGTGGCAGACGTATCCGGTAACCCGGACGCCGCGATACTTGGGCTGATCCAGCCCCTCTACAACGAAGACAGCTGGCCGACGCTGCATCAGGCGCTCTTCGAACTCAATGAGAACGATGATGCAACGGTGTTCGCCAGCCTCGCTCGGTCACAACTCTTGGCTGCCGAAGACGGGATGAACATCACTGGATGGATCAACTGCCTGGACGGCTACTCCCTCTTCCCTGAGATCGATCGCGAGACTCAGCTCGGAGACGAGACCGCGATCGAAGCTGCGGCGTTGGTCGAGTTCCCGCTGTTGTGGGCAGCCGCCATTCCGAGCGTCGACCCGTGTCCGTTCGTCGACTCGATCGCTCCGCCTCCCTTTGAGGGAGAATTCGACGGTGGCGGCGTACCGATTTTGGTCGTCGGCAACACGTCGGATCCAGCCACACCATTCTCTGAGTCCGAGCAGGTCGTGACCGACACACTCAGCAATGGCTATCTCGTCGAGGTGGATCACGCGAGTCACGTCGTGTATCCGTCCAACGAGTGTGTGAACGACGCCGTCCACGGCGTGTTGATCTCAGCAGAACCGCCGTCGGAACGACGCATTATCTGTGAGCGGGAAGAACGCACTGAGGATGATCAGCGAGCCGACATCAAGAATGTCTGTCTGGTGATTCTCCCGAATGCGGGACTCGAACTCGACGAGGCAGCGGCCGACGTTGCCTGCGACGACTTGGTGATTCAGGTCGAGGAAGGCATGGGACTCGACGGTTTTGATCTGGCCAACGCCGGAGATGAAGCAGCAGGAGCAGAGTTCCAGGACATCTTGCTCGAGTGGCTCATCGGGCAAGCTGGCTAGAAAGTCGCTCACCTGTTGGGGACTCGCGAGATCTCGGATTCGAATTTGTCGGCGCGAGATGGTCAACTCTCCCGGTGACAGCGGTCCCTTCACCTCAGGCCACCCCTCGCATCGCGCTCTGGCTCGTCGTTGCCATGGGCGGAATCATTGCTGCGGCATCGCTGGGTATTCGCTCGACGTTCGGCGTGCTGTTCGACCCCGTCACTGAAGACCTCGGACTTGGCCGCGGTTCGTTTGCGTTGGCGATCGCCGTGCAACAGCTCGTGTGGGGATTGAGCCAACCCATCGCGGGCGCCATCTCGGACAAGTACGGCGCCGCCCGAACGTTGGCCGCGGGCTGCGTGCTGTATGGCATCGCTCTGGTCTGGATGTCGAGAGCATCGACAACCGCAGAGCTCGTCGTGTCCGGAGGGTTTCTGGTCGGTTTGTCGATCGGGGCTGCCAGCTTTGCCGTGGTTCTTTCTTCAGTCGGCCGAATGGTTGCCCCGGAACGCCGGACGGTGGCGCTCGGCGTCGTGAGCGCCATCGGTTCCATCGGCCAGTTCGTCTTGGTTCCGCTCTCACAATGGCGGCTCGACAACTCGTCGTGGCAGTCCGTGGCCTTGATGCTGGCCGTCATCATTCTCGCCGTCATTGTGGTGACCCCAGCGCTGCAGGGTCGATCCAGCGACTTCCCTCAAACTGGATCAGTCGGCAAGCAATCCCGCACACTGCGAGAGGAGCTTCGCAGGGCGGCCAACGCTCGGGGCTACCTCTTGCTGAACGCGGCCTTCTTCGTATGCGGATTCCACGTGACGTTCATCGGAACGCACCTGATCGCGCATGCGAACGACCTTGGACAAGACGACGCCAATGGTTCGCGGGCCCTGGCTCTCATCGGACTGTTCAACGTGTTTGGTTCGCTCGGTGCCGGATTCCTAGGAGCACGCTTCTCCAACACGAAGTTGCTCTCGGCTATCTACGGAGCCCGGGGTGTGGTCATCGTCGTGTTCATGCTGGCGCCCCAGAGCGAGATGCTTACGCTGGTCTTCGGCGCGACCATCGGCATTCTGTGGCTTTCGACCGTGCCGCTCACCTCGGCGATCGTGAGCAAGCAGTTTGGTACCGACCATGCGGGGTCGCTCTTTGGCATTGTCTTCCTGTCCCACCAGCTCGGAGCGTTCCTCGGTGCATGGTCCGGGGGAGCGTTGAGTGAGTCGACCGGGTCCTACAACGTGGTGTGGTGGGTTGCGGTCGGACTTGCCGTGGTGGCGATGGTTCTCCATTTGATGATCGACGAAGGACCGGTCCCCGACGTGGAGGCTCCACCATCAGCAGTTCGGTTCAGACCGGCGACCGGTCTGGCGGTCGTGGTGTTGTTCCTCGCCGCGCTCTCGGCGTTCGCCCCAGTGCGGTCAGCTGCAGACGATGCCGCGACGGGCCTTGCCCGCATCTGCTTTGTTGCTCTTCAATAGCTGACTGGAGGCCACGGGCGTTGTGCGGCTTCACGGAATGTGTCGGTGTTGCTAGGGTCCCGATCTCAACGACACGGGAGTCACAATGATCAAGGTCAGCGTCATGTATCCAGCTGGCGAAGGCAAGACCTTCGACATGGAGTACTACAAGTCCAAGCACATGGAGATCGTCGATCGGGTCATGAAGCCCGAGCGCACCGAGTGCGACCTTGGGGCCGACGGACCCTACATGGCCATCGGACATCTGTACTTTGCTTCCATGGACGCCATGAAGGCAGGAATGGGTGGAGCCGGCGAAGCACTGGCCGACGTCCCCAACTTCACCAACATCGAGCCCGTCGTTCAGACTTCCGAGATTGTCGGCTAGTTCGTCGAAGACGACGTGCGGATGGAATCCATCCGCTCTCGCGATGTTTTGATGACCACGGCCAAGAGGGCCAGCATCATCAATGCGAGCAACAGCCATTTGAGTGTGCTGGCAATCCGCAGCACCACGATGAGCCATCCGGCCGGGTCGATGGTCTCGCCTGCATCGAGGTCGGCCCGACCGAGGGCCAACTGCAGGCTGACGTTTTCGATCTGGTCGGCGATGGCACCTGTGACGAGAAGGCGTCGGACCCAGGTGGCAATCGGGTCGTCGTACTTGGCGACGAGACCGAGAAACAGCAGGACGTAGCCCGGGACGTAGATGATGCTGTCGATCAGTGAAGAGAAGCGAAGCCCGTTTCCGCCCTCGGCTGCTCGTTGCGCGAACTGTGCGCTCGATGTTGATTGTTGAATGATCACGACGCTGGCCGTCGTCTGCATCAGATAGAGGCCGAGCAGGCACAGACCCAGCCCGGCAAGTATCAACACTCGAGGCGATAGGCGACTCATCGGGACCACGCTAGGGCGAACGGCTGCTGGTGCGACGACCTACTGAGGGCTGCCAACAACACGTTGACGAACTTCGTCGAAGACCAGGGACGTCCGCTCGTCTGCCACTGCGTCGAGCGCTGAGATCTGGCCGACGACCGTGCGTCGAAGATGATCGACATCGGTGACGGCGAGATGAACGATCGCGTCTTCGACGCCGGAGATGAGATAGGCCGCGAGCGTTTCTGGCAATGAAGACACGGTCTGCAAGAAGCGTTGGATCGTCGCCTCATCGGTCGGGGAGAGTTTGACGAAGACCATCGCTTGGATTGGCCGTCCTAGTTGGTCGAGGTCAACAGCTGCGTGATAGCCCGTGATCACGCCACGGT
>CALHCB010000206.1 GCA_937930695.1 uncultured Acidimicrobiales bacterium
GTCGGGCCAACAACAGCAAGTCATCGACCAAGGAACCAAGCCGCAAGTTCTCTTGCTCGACCACCGCAGCAACGTGTTCCCAATCGGCCGCCTCGGGATCGGCCCGTGCCACTTCGAGCGTGGCCCGAGTGGCGGTGATCGGGCTGCGAAGTTCGTGCGAGGCGTCAGATATGAACCGCCGCTGACTGTCGTTGGACCGCTGGAGCCGATCGAGCATGCGGTTCATGGTGGTCGCCAGATGCCGAAGCTCATCATCGGCGACAGGCACCGGTACCCGCTGATCAAGACTCTCGGCCCCGATGCTGTCGACCTGTTCGATGATCGACTCGACAGGCCGCAGCGCCCTGCCGAGCGCAAACCACGAGATGAGACCCAACGCAATCACCATCAACGGCAGCACCACGGTGGCGAATTCCTCGATGCCGCTCGTGACCGTCACCGATTCGATCGACGAGATATCTCGCGTCAACAAGATGGAGTAGTCCCCCGCCGCCGAGCGAATGCCTCGACCCAGCACCACAGCAGGCCCTTCAGCACCTGCCGAATTGGCCTCGCGTTCGACCAGATCCCCCAGCCGAGCATTGCCTCGCGCTTCCAAGGATTCATGCTCACACGAAAGGTCGCCGCCCGACACTCGACAGATCGAAATGTCGAGTATCTCGATCGGTCCGGCGAACTCGATCAACGCAGGGAAGCCATCTTGATCGACGACCGAAACCCCGACGCCCTGAGGAAGGGCCCAATCGTTGAAGCTGCCGCTCACGTTGCTGCCGTCAGCCTCGCGTTCGCCCCCGGTCGACCAGTCCACCAGTCGTCGCTCCAAGCCTTCGACGTATTCGACAAGGCTCCCTGCGGTGACGTCGAGCGCATCGACTGTCGATTCCAGCGTGTTCGCTTGGATGTCCTCATCGACAGATTCCACGCCGCCAGCGACCACCACGAACAACGTGATCAAGGCGGCCGAGGCCATCACCACCGCCGTGATACGAACCCGCAGCGGCCACGATCGCAACGAAAGCGCCCTCATGGCACGAGCCGATAGCCGTGGCCGTGCACCGTTTCGATACGAGCCCGCTCGGCCCCGTCGTCGACCTTGCGGCGGAGGTAGCCGATGTAGACCTCGACCACATTGGTGCCGCCATCGAACGTCGGTCCCCACACTTGGGTCAGCAAGTGATCCTTGCTGAAGACCTGGCCGGGGTTGGTGGCCAACACCTCCAACAGGTCGAACTCTCGTCGGGTCAGCTCTGCATCGTTGTCGCCTCGGCGGCAGCGGCGAGTCGTGCGGTTGAGTTCGAGGTCGCCTGCCACCACAACGTCGGCGTCGGCGCCTCCGCTTTGGGCTCGACGCAGCAAGGCGCGAACGTGGGCCACCAGTACGACGAACGAGAACGGCTTCACCAGATAGTCGTCGGCCCCAGTGTCGAGCCCCTCGGCCTGGTCGTAGTCGCCGCCCTTTGCAGTGAGCATCAGAATCGGGGTGGTGTTGCCGTCGGCCCGCAGGTCACGGCACACCTGGAAGCCGTTCCTCCCCGGCAGCATCACGTCGAGGATGATCAGTGCGTAGTCGTGCTCGCTCGCCATCCAGTAGCCGGTATCGCCATCGTCGGCCAGGTCAATGCTGAAGCCTTCAGCCGTCAGACCCGCGTCGAGCGCCGTCGCCACGTTGCGTTCGTCTTCAACCACGAGGATTCGCACAGATGAGAGTGTGGCAGGCAGTTCTGAGGAAGTTCTGAGAACACCTGAACCTGCTTCTCAGCTCGTCTCAGAACTTCCTCAGGTCATCGGCTCATCGTTCACCACATCGAACGAGGAGATCACATGACGAACCGAACACGCCGTCCACAAACACGCCAGGCACAAACACTCGCTGCTGTCGGGATTGCTGCCACGTTGTTGCTGAGCGCATGCGGGGCCCTGCCCGGAGGTGGCGACAGTGCATTCGACGACCTCAGCGAGGCGGAGAAGTCACGAGTTGCTGAGTCGTACCGCGACTGCATGGCCGAGGGCGGTCTCGAAGCTCAGGTCGACTACAGCAACGGGCTCAACATCGACGTCAATGGCGGCGACATCTCGATGGAAGAAGCCATGAAGGTCGAGGCCGAATGCGAGCCACTGCTTGCCGATCTCGACCAGGAGTTCGACATGACACCGGAGCAAGAGGCCCGCCTCGCCGACGCCACCGCCAAGGTGCAGAAGTGTCTGGCCGAAGATGGCTATGTGATCACGATCATGACGGATGGAGGCATCTCGCTCGACAGCGATGACCAGCCAGCGGGCTTTGACGAAGCGGCTTATGCGGCGGCCGAAGAGGCCTGCTTCCGGGAAGCCGACCCCGAACTGTTCGAAGAATTCGAAGAGCAGTTCGACAACTGATGCCGGCACGAACCACAAGGGTTATCGCCCGCCGAGGTGCACTTGCATTGTTGGTGGCGACAGGCGCCGGGTGCTCGGCGGATCCCGAAGAGAGCAAACCCGTGAACGTTGATGGGGGCGCAGCAGCATCTACCGAGCTCGTGGCCGTGGTGCGCCAAGACGTTGCCGAGAGTCACAAGCTCGAAGCCAACGTTGGGTATGGCCCGGTGATCACCGTGCCGATTGAGGCCGAGGGCATCATCACCGATGCGCCGGCCCCGCTCGCGATCCTCGGATCGGGCGACACCCTCGTTGAGGTCGCTGGTCGACCAGTCGTGCTCGTGCTCGGCGAATCGCCCCTCTACCGACCGCTCCGCCTCGTCGCCCGAGG
>CALHCB010000207.1 GCA_937930695.1 uncultured Acidimicrobiales bacterium
CCCGCATGCGGTGCGCCTTTTCAATCCGAGTCACCGTCGGCTGGACGACCCGCAGCACTTGCTCAGAGCTGGCGATCCGATTGGCTATCGAGTTGGTCTGGAGTTCTTCGCCAAAGGTGATGGATCAACCGTCCCGATCGACGTCGACGTCAGCTATTCGATCTCGGTGGTGGTGTCACCCCAAGCCCAGCAGGAGGGACCAGGACCTCGTTGAGGCCAAGCGGCCTCAGCTCGGTGAGCCGTGGGTGGCCGGGTCTCCATAGTTGCCGTTGGGGACAAGCTCGGCGCCGAAGAGGATGGCTTGTGCGGACTCTCGTCCGAAGCTGTCGGTGATCTGGGGCGTGCGTTCCGCAAACGTTGCGTCGTTCATGCCGAGTGGCCACATGCCAACGAAGCTTGCGCTTTCTGGCGATTGCGGGGCCTCGCTCTTGATCATCTCGTAGGTTCCGTTCTCGTCTCGCCACAACAAGCCGTACCCAAGACCATCGACGACGCCGTTGGGCTCATGGCCGCTCACCGCAAACGTGCCATCGGGGACACAGTTGTAGAGCCGGTACTGGCGGGTCTCGATCCCCTGGCCGAAGTCGAGAATTTCGCCGCCCGGAGCGCCGTCGCCGATCGTGATCGAGGTGCCGCCTTCCAAGCCGATCTCGAGTGATGGTGAGCCAACGCCATCGTGGAAGAGCACAACCTGCAGCGTCTCTACTGGGAGGCCGCTGCCTCGGTTGCCGACGAGATTCTCACCTTCATATTCCCAATCACACGAACCGTCGGACGGCCCGTCAGCGCGAGCGAGTTGCGAGGGTTCAGGCTCGTCGGGTTCGTAGGACTCCTGCGGGTCCACGTTGGAGTCGTCAGGCGCGACTGGTTCGTCCGATGATGTGTCAACCATGGCCGGATCTTCTTCGGGTACGCAGCCGCTCAACGCAAGGGCGAGCGCAGTCGTGGCCAGGATCTTCGATGATGCGCGCATGTTCAGTGATCGGCCGATGATCGGCCCCACCTGAGCACCTGTGTCCACCAGTGCTGTGTCAACCAGTTCCGCCGCTCACCGCCAGTGCAGGGTCGAGCCTGGCGGCTTTGGCCGCGGGATAGAGGCCGGCGATCATGCCGATGGCCAGGGCTGCGGCGACGCCGCCGATAAGGGCAAGCGGTGGGAGCTCGACCACCCACTCTTGCCGTCGGGCATAGATCGCAGTGATCAGCGCACCGAGCGCCACGCCGAGCAGTCCGCCGAGTCCGGAGAGCACGCCGGCTTCGAGCACGAACTGCGATCGAATGTGGCCTCGGGTCGCCCCGAGCGCTCGCCGCAACCCGATCTCGCCCCGTCGTTCGAGCACCGAGATCACCATCACGTTTGCGATGCCGACGCCGCCGACCAGCAGCGCCACACCACCGAGCGCCAGCAGCAACCGCTGCAAGCTTTGGTCGACCTGTGCCCGCGCTTCGATCAGATCCGAGGGCCTCGACACCTCCACCCGTGTGGGTAGGTCCGGGTTTGCGGTGGCTGCCAGCAGCGGCCGGGTGCGGTCGATGCCTTCGAGGTCGACTCGCAGATAGATGGCGCTGGGGTTTGGCTTCGTCGCGAGGAGAGCAACGGCGGCTTCGTCGCCGATCATCACGTTGCGAGCCAGGTCGGGGTGCAGTGGCAGTTCGTCGAGTAGGCCGACCACCACGAACTGTCGACCGGCGATGGTGACCGTTGGGCCGCCTCGAAGATCGGTGATCCCGATTCGTTCCGCTGCGACATCGCCCAGCACGGCAACGGGCAACGAACGGGTGCCGTCGTCGAACCATCGTCCGGCCACGAGCGACATCTTCATCGTCTCGAACAGATCCGGATCAACCGCTACGGCCGTGATGCCAACCACCGAGGCATCGTGCGTGGTGCGGTGCACCTCAAAGCCGGTGGTGGTCACCGCGCTGGCCGACGACACATCAGCCAACCGGTTCAGCATCGGTTGTGCGTCGATCGGCAGTGGCTCCTGCGTCATGCCGACGCTCGATGCCTGGACTTGCAACAGGTTCGTGCCGAACGCATCGAGTTCAGTGAGCAGGGCAGCGCGTGACGATGCCGAGATCCCGACCACCGCCACCATCGAGGCAATGCCGATGGCGATACCGAGCGCGGTGAGGGCCGTTCGGCCGCGACGACTTCGCAGCGAGATGAGGCTGGTGCCGATGAGATCGCGAAGTCGCAGCTTCGATTTCCACGAGGTCGTCACGCCGTCACCGCTACCTGGAGCTGGTCGGACTGGATGAGCCCGTCACGGATCTCAACCGTGCGAGGCATGCGGCTGGCGAGGGCCGAGTCGTGGGTGATGACGACGATGGTGGCGCCCTGCCTGTTGAGGTCGTGGAGCAGTTCGAGAATGCCGTCGCCGGTGGCGGTATCGAGGTTGCCTGTCGGCTCATCGGCGAGCACCAGCGCGGGTTCGGCGACGATTGCTCGAGCGATCGCCACCCGCTGGCGTTGGCCACCTGAGAGCTTCGTCGGTCTGGCCGAAAGGCGATCCCCGAGCCCGACCTTCTCCAACGCCTCAGTAGCCTTCGCTCGACGAGATCGACCGGAAGTTCCTCGATAGAGAAGGCCGGTTGCCACGTTGTCGAGCGCACTCACGGCCTCCATCAGATGGAAGCTCTGAAACACGAAGCCGAGACGAGCCGAGCGAAGCCCAGACAAGCGACGATCCGACAGTGTCGATGTGTCGACGCCTTCGATCATCACTCGTCCAGCGGTCGGTCGATCGAGCGTGCCCATGATGTTGAGCAACGTCGACTTTCCCGAGCCCGAGGGCCCGACAACAGCCAGCATCTCGCCTGCTTCGATGGCTAGGTCAACACCAGCGAGCGCTCGGATCGGGGGAGTGCCCGGGTACTCCCGCTCGACCCGCTCCACATGCAGAACCGGGGCCTCGCTCATCGCGGCACCACCACGCTCTCGCCCTCATCGACACCCGCCACGATGGCCGTGGTGCCAACGACGCTGATGAGTTCCACGGGAACACGCTCGGTCGTGCCAGCTCGGTCAACTTCGAGCTCCCAGCCTCCATCAGAAAGGGCGAGCAGTGCCCGTACGGGAACAGTCAAGGCGTCGGGCGCTCGGGTGAGCGTGCCGATGATCTGCACGGATTGACCGAGCTCGTCGGGAGCCAGATCTTCAACTGCCACCTCAATCAATTGCGTCGGGCCGGAGTCGGGCGAGGTGATTCTCGATGACCGGGTGACGGTGCCGGTGAGGCCGGTGCCATCGTCGGACGCTTCGTTACCGGTCACGATCTCGACGGTTGAGCCAACAGGAAAGAACCGGCTCGATGTTGTCGACGCGGACGCTTGGAGCACCGTGGTGCTGCCGCTCACGTCCAGTCCTTCGAATGGCTGGCCGATCACGAGCTGGCTCTGGACCAAGACCTTTCGGGGCATGAACACCATCTGGCTTGCGTCAACGACACCGGTTTGGGGATGGCCGATCGACTTCTGCCATGCCTTCACCGCACGTTGCGTCGACAACCCAAATACCTCATCGGCGGTCAGGCGGCCCTTGTCGTCGAACCCTTCGTCGAGGAGATAGCGCTGAAGCTGGGCCACGTCGTCGCCGGTCAGGCTTGCGATTCGAGTTCCGGCTTCGTCACGCTCCCCTCGGGCGACGAGACGGAGCGGTCGATAGAGGGGCGATTCGCCGAGCACGAGTACGACGGGTCGACCAGCGACCTCAACGAG
>CALHCB010000208.1 GCA_937930695.1 uncultured Acidimicrobiales bacterium
CTCTCCGAGGCTGACCTCGTCATCATCGGATCCTGGACGGACGGATTGTTCTTCTTCGGTCAGAAGCCGGGCGGGATCGGCCGCTTGGCCAAGCTTCCGGTGATCGATGGCAAGAAGACTGCCGTGTACTGCACCTACGCACTCGACAAGGGCAAGACACTCGAGATTCTGTCCGGTGTTGTCGGGCGCCGCGGCGGAGACGTCATCGGAGGGTCCGCCATCCGCCGAGACAAGATCGAGGAAGGCGTCACCAATTTCGTTGACCGGCTGCTGATGGCGATCGACAACGGTGCTCTTGAGTCCAACGGCGCTGCCGCCGAACTCGAATCCGCCTGACACAGCCCAGTCCTGCTCTCAGGGTTGGCCCGTAGCGGACCCTGGCAACAGTCGGGGTGGCACCGGGGTCACACCTGGTATCTCTGACCAACCGTCCGATTTAGCTTCGGGGTATGCAGAATCTCCCGAAGGCCGTCTGGGTCGGTCTCACCATCGCCATCGTCCTCGCCGCAACCGCCTTCTTCATCGGTCCACCTCCGGACAACGAACCGAGGACCTCTGACCAGGCCGTTGCTGACTCCCAGGCAACGACGATCAACGTCAACGACCCACTACACGATCGCCCGTTTGTGGTCTCGGTTTGGCAACCAACCCCGGAATCCGATGCCCGCCAGCTCGTCATTGTTTCTCATGGCTTTTCGGGTGACCGAACCTCACACAGCGACATGTCCCAGCAACTCGTGGCGCTCGGCTACACGGTCGCCGCGCCAACCCACCCCGACATCGCTGGCCTGGAGAGCGGGGACGCTCGCCTCGATCCGCTCACCCTTCGCCCTCGTCACCTTTCGCTCACAATCGATGCGCTTGAGCTCGAGGCCGACGGCGGGTTCGAATCGGTAACGGTCGTTGGACACTCACTCGGCGGCTATGCAGGGCTACGGCTCGCTGGTGCGGAGCCCGTCGTGGGAACTCAAATCGAGTCCCACTGCGATGTCGCTGATGATCATTTGCTTTGTTCTGATGCCTCGCTTGCTCGCTTCAAGACGTTGGCCGCATCTGGTACATCGTTTGCCGACGCGAGAGTCGACCGAGTCGTGCTCTTGGCCCCTGGCTACGGACCGTTGTTCGACACCCCGTCGGTGGATCTCGAGACCGACGTGATGGTCATCACAGCGTCCACAGACCGCGAATTGCCCGCTGAGCAGGTCGAAAAGCTCGCTGCTCGACTCAACGTCGACGTCCAACCCGTTGATGGCGGCCACTACGTGTTCCTCCGCCCCTGTACCAGTGCAGAGGCCGATTCGGTGCCAGAGATCTGTGCCGATGCTCCAGGAGTCGACCGCGACGAGGTCCACCGGGCACTCGTCGAGGCGATCGACGAGTTCGTCCGGGCGAGTTGAGGTCCATCGACTCCCGAACCCGTGCGAGTTCGACCTCCTGAACCCGCGCGAGTTCCCGCAACCCGTCCCGCGGCAAGTCGCACAGCCTCGATCGGACCCCGAACCCGCGCGAGTTCCTGCAACCCGTTCCGGGCCAAGTCGCACACCTTGGGGAAGAAAGTGAAACGATGCCGGCGAAAACGACGCAGGGTGTGTGGAGCTAGAAGCTCAACATGCTGGATGCACCAGCTTGCGTCGGATCGATGCCCGAACTCGCTTCCTTACTCTTGGTTTCCCCAGAGCTGGCGGCCTTCCAAAAGGCTCGATACGTCGGCCATTCAAGTTCCTCGGTGACCCATCCCGATTCGACGAGCTCACGATGCAACTTTGGCAGGTTTCGCCACGGAACACCCATGTCGACATGGTGAGCAAGGTGCCACCCCGTGTTGTAGGGAACCATCCAGAAGCGGGCCAGACGAGTCTGTCGAATGACGTGTGTGGTGAGCCTGCGGTCCTTTGATCGGATGAGACCACCATGCTCGGCGATCGAACGCATCCGGTTCGAAACACGCCAAAGTGTCGACCACGACAACACCCATACGACGTACATCAATGGACGAGCAACGGCGATTGACACCGCAATCATCACGATCTGGGTGGCCACGATCTGAAGCGCCTCTGGTTTGCGCTTCTTCGCAGCAAAGAAGAGTCCCTTGAAATTTTTGTACGCGCTGCGCCCGGTGATGTCGCGCTTGAGCTTGCGACGCCAGCTATCCGGAGGAATGGGATAGCCGGCGTAGAGACCCATGTCGGGTTCTTCCGGGCCCATCTCGTCCCGATGATGGGCAAAGTGAGAACGCCGGTAGCCCAGCATTGCTTGAAAGCTCGGATAGCCGAGGAGCCACCGGCCTGCGAAGTCGTTGGCTCGTTGGTTCTTGAAGAGCAGCCGATGGGCAGCCTCGTGTCCCAGAATGTTCAGACACACGTGAGCCCTGGTCATCAGGATGAATGCGCCCAGGTAGGCCCACCACGTATGCAAATATCCGGCGAGGCCGACGAGGCCGAACGATTGCAGCATCGCGCCGACAACTGTCCCCGCATTTCGGAGGTTCGGGATGCGGCGAAGCTCGTCCCGTATGTCTCGAACAGCCATCCCTCGTTCGTTCAAACGATCGGTTGGGAGAACGTCGGGAAGTGCTGCTTCAGTCGGCACCAAGGTTGCGGCCATTGTCAGATCGTAAAACACTCCACCGCATTTGGAGAAGACCGGGCTAGACACCCCGGACAACAAACGTCGGGAGACAGCAATGAAGGTTGGGTTCATCGGACTCGGAAATGTGGGCGGAAAGCTGGCGGGAAGCTTGCTGCGAAACGGTTTTGACGTGACGGTTCGCGACCTCAACAAGGGCGTCGCCGAGCCGTTCTTGGAAGCAGGCGCCACCTGGGCAGAGTCCCCGAAAGAAATGGCGGAGCGCGTCGATGTCGTCATTACTTGCCTCCCGAGCCCTGCAGCCAGCGCCGCGGTGATGGAAGCGGACGACGGCGTGCTGGCCGGACTGGGTGCAGGCAAAATCTGGGCCGAGATGAGCACCACCGATGAGGCCGAGGTCACTCGCCTTGGCGCCATGGTCACGGCGATCGGATCTTCTCCGGTCGATTGTCCGGTATCAGGCGGCTGCCATCGGGCGGCCACCGGCAACATCGCCATCTTCGCTGGCTGTGATCGCGAGGTCTTTGACCGACTCCTTCCGATGCTCACCACGATGGGTCGCCGAGTGCTCCACACCGGCGAACTCGGTTCTGCTTCGGTGCTCAAAGTCGTCACG
>CALHCB010000209.1 GCA_937930695.1 uncultured Acidimicrobiales bacterium
CATAGACAAAGTGAGCTGATCCGCTGGCGGACGCATCATCGCCGTCGGCAGCAGTCTCATCACTCGATGAGTCGGCTCCCTCGCCTCCGACGTCTCCCGATCCGGTGCAAGCGGTTGCCAGAAGCAGTAAACCCAGCACAATGGCGAGGCTTCGCATCACTGCGAGACGTTCCAGAATCTTCATGACTCAATCCCCATTTCGTTGGCGGCGGGCCGAAACGCTCGAGAGTCTCGGCCAACGAATCGGACCCTAGTCTTGCCATAACAGCAATTGCGTGCCGAATCGATACAAATTTTCTCAAGAGAGCCTCCCGACAATGACAAATTTGCAATTGGACGCGACGGATCGGGCCATCGTCCGATGCCTCAGCGAGGACGCCCGAGCCACCTACAGCGAGATATCGAAGGAGATCGGTGTTTCGATCGGCACCGTCCGCAACCGGCTCACGGCGCTTCGGGAAAGCGGAGCCCTACATCTCAACGTGTGGCTCGACCCGAACCGAACCGGGAGCGGCGTCAATGCCACCTGTCTACTTCGCGTCGAGGCCGGCAAGATGCCCGCGGTAGCCGAAGCCCTCATACCCATGGCAGCAACTGGCTACATCGCGGTTGTTACCGGCGACCACGATCTCGTCGTGGACATCTTTTGCCGCGACGTGCCACATCTCAACGAGGTGCTCCATGACCAGATCCATCCCCTCGATGGCGTGACGTCAGTTACGTCCTACCTCGTCACCGAAATCAAGTATCAGTCACACGTGAACATCGACGAGCTACTCAGCGGTCACGCCAACTCCTGACCGTCGAGGCCCGGTACTCTATGTTGTAAGTGAGGGCTCGGAGAACGAGGACCGCGCCGTCGGCCGCCGCCAAATTGTGAGTCTCTGCTCCCGTGGTCGCCATGAGCCACCTCTCGTCGAGAAGCGTCCCGCAATCTGCTACTGCCGCGTGGTCCGCGAGGGTTGCCACAACTCCGCCCTGGACTCCACCATCAGGAGCGCTCGGGCACCCTCGGGTCAACACTGGCCACCCGCTGGAATGAGCTACCAAGTCTCAGACTCCGGAGATGGGAGTTCTCGTTGGTCAACCATCGAGCGAGAACATAGCTCGCACGCCGATCACGGCTCCATAACCACCCAGCCACGACTCTGCAGCGCAGTCGCCAGTTCGTGATCGCTGAATTTGTCCAGCGCACGTTCTGCCGCGGTTCGCCGAACGACAGGCGGCGTGTTCGGCTCGTGCTTGCCAGCGGCCGCCAACGACGGATCGGGTTCGGCCAGCTGCTCTTCGAGCTCGGCGATGAAGGCCTCTGCCTCGTCGATGGTGAACTTGCCCCCGGCTTGGCGCTGCGTGAAACCCATCGGTCCGCGGGCATCGCGAAAATCTGTATGACCCGCCTGTTGTAGGAGCTCAACGAGTTGCGCAATCTGACGGTGAGAAGCGGACGGTCCAGAGCTTTGTCCAAAGGCCACGGCTCCATCCTCCCACGAATGTCACCTGGCCCCGAGAAGTTCGCCAGGCTTGTTGGGTCAGGCGTCCGACCGGCGTCGGCGACCGAGGGCCACAAAGAACCAACCAATCAACAAGAACCACAAGCCGATCATGACCGCCGATCCACTCTCGCTACCGGTGAAGGCGAGTGGGCCGGGGTCAACAACCGGTTCGTCTTGAGGAATTGTGCTGTTGCTCACCAACGGCAGGTTGCCCTGGTGATTCTCTTCGCCGGGACCGAGGTTCACCGATGTGTTGGTAGGTGCAGACCAACCCGTGGGCACGGTCGACACGTCAATGACAATCTCGTACTGGCCGGCGGGCAGCCCCTCGACGACATAGGTGCCGTCGGTCGCGGTGATCGCTGAGAAGACCACATCATCTGCGGTTCCCGGAATGCCATCAAGCCCGGCCCAAATCACCGTGACCCGTACACCCGGCGCATCTGATTCACCGCTGTCGAAGGCTCCGTTCTTGTTGTTGTCGAACCAGACCCGGTCACCGATTGATCCGGTTCCCTGATACCCGAAGTCGGCGACCGCGGTTTGTCCAGAAGGAGCAACAACACTCGTGGTGTTGTCGAGAATCCCATCGAGATCGACGCTTGCAACCAATCCGGCAGGGATCGAAGCGGGATCGATTCGAATCGAATACTCACCCGCCGGAATACCGGAGATCAGGTACTCACCATCAGCGTTCGTTGTGAACGGGTACGTCTCATCGTCGGCCGTCCCCTCGATCCCATCTGGTCCCGCCCAGATGGCGATACCCGAACTGTCGGAAAGAATTGGTTCGGTCGAGTCAATGGCGCCATCCCCATCCAGATCCAACCAAAGGGTGCCGGCAACGCTCGAAGGCCCAGCCAGACCTGTCTCCAGGTCACGCACGTCATCCCCCGACAAGACATCCACAGAGTGGGATTCCTGCCCAGCAGACACGTCCGTTCCTGCAGGAACCAGCACGTCGACGACGTACGAGCCGGGAGGCAGCGAATCAAATTGGTAGCGACCCTCGTTGTCGGTAGTCACGATCACAACCGTGTCGTCAGCGGTTCCTTGAATTCCGTCGTCGCCTGCTCCCGTGAGTTGGACGTCGACTCCCACGATCCCGTCCTCACCATTGGAGCGAGTGCCGTCGGCATCATTGTCAGACCACACCGTCCCGGCAATCGTTGCCGGTACGTACCAGCCAGCGTCGATATCAGTGATCGGGGTGCCGGCAACCGTTATCGGCGTCGTTGCTCCGCCAGCATCGATGTCCGAGTCTGAAACGTCATCGCCAGCATTGGCAGTCGTTGCCGCAGTGCCGGCGGGGATCTCGAATTCGACCGTGTAGTCGCCGGGCAAGATGTCGGCGAAGGAGTAGGTTCCGTCGCTCTGAGTCGTGGTTGTGGCGATCACGGTGCCCGACGCAGAAACCAGAGTGACAACGGTTCCAACCTCTACCGGCTCAGAAGCCTGATACTGGCCGTCACCATTCACATCGATCCATGCGAGGCCAGACAGCGTGGTGGTCGGGGCAAACCCAACCGGTTCTGTCGTGGTGATGCTGCCATCGATCACAGTTGCCGTCTGATCGTCGTTGCCTGTGCTGACGGCATGATCTGTAGGGATGTCGGGATCAGCAAGATCCACCGCCACTGCGACGTCACCAACTTCAACGCCATTGGCGATGTAGTCGCCGTTCGCATCGGTGGTGACAATGATCACTGTTCCGTCAGGCTCGGTGATCACGACGTCGACGTTGGGCAGATCGGGTTCACCCGTGTCTTGGACTCCATCCCCGTCGGTGTCGACGAACAAGTGGCCGGACACAGATCCGACTGGTCGGACCTGAACAGAAACTGCGTCGTCGTCGGTGTGATCGTTGCCGAGCGGGTCAGTCGCACTGACCATGGCGACATTCGTGAAGTCGACCGCAGTCGCCGTCGTATCCAGCGTGCAGGAATACGAGATCGTTTCGCTGAGTGCCAAGGTGGGGATGACGAGATCACAATCGGGCACAAGCGCATCGACGATCGTGACGTCGGTCAGCACCGTCTCCCCGACGTTCGAGACCGTGATCTCGAACGTCGCGGTGGCTCCGGCGATGATCGTTGGTGTCGTGGTCGTCTTTTGAATGTCGATCCGTGGCTGAAGCACGACGGCTTGAGCTGTGTCCTCCGCCGTGACGTCCCCACCGGTTGGGTCAACCGCAGTTGCCGAAGCGACATTGAGGAGATCCGCCCCCAGCGAGGCGACATCACACGTGATGCTGACCGTGGCTCCCACGGGGAGCAGCGCAATAGTCCGGTCGCAATCGGGAGCATTGGGGTCGGTGAGAATCACGTTGGTCAAATCAGCATCGCCCGTGTTGGCGACTTCGATCGTGAAGGTCACCGGGCCGCTGATCACAACCGCCTGGAGATCAGGCGACTTCACGATCGTCAGCTCGGGAGCGATGATGTCGACCTCGGCAATGTCATCGTCGCTGTGCGTGTTGCCGATCGGGTCAGCACCGCTCACGACCGCCGTATTGACCATGCTGGCAGACAGTGTCTCGGTGCAGGTGTAGCTGAAACTCTCCCCCACCAAGAGGTCACCGATGACGCGGTCACACACGGGAACGAGTGCGTCGGCGACGGTGACTGATGACAGGTCCACCATGCCGGTGTTCGTCACAGTGATCGAGAACGTGGTCGGCTCTCCCACCAACGTCAATTGGAAGTCGGGGGACTTCTGGATCTCGATTCCAGGGACGAGAACGGTGACTGTTGTCTGATCGTTGTCCGTCCAATTGTTGCTGAGCGGACCAGTTCCTTCGACGCTGACGTCAAGGGTGAGATCGGTCGTGACGGACGGCTGCACACAGCTGAAAGACAGCGACTCGCCCGCGGCCAGCGTGGGGATCACAACGCTGGCGTCTGGTGTACACACGAGTCCAGGAGGCAGCGTGATGGTCACATCGGTGAGATCGACGTCTCCAGTATTGGTCACGGTGACGGTCACGGCTGCGTCGTCTCCCTCCACAACGCTCTGGCTTGACGGATTGATCGCAATCTCAATCGATGGGTCGATCACATCAACCGCCTGGTCGTCGATATCGGTGAAGACATCTCCGAGTGGGCTGACCGCTTCGACGTCGGCGCGGTTCACGACATCAGCCGTGAGCGATGCCACGACACACGAGTAGGTTTCTGATCCCGCAATCGCCAGGTCGGCGAACGTGGCATCACAGTCTGGGAACAGCGGGTCGCTCACGACGATATCGACGAGGGCGACATCGCCTGTGTTGCTCACGGTGATGTTGAACGTGACAGGGTCGCCCGTCAATATCGTCGGCGTCGTCGTCGATTTCGTGATGGACACACCGGGTGCGATCACCACGACGTCGGCCGTGTCGCTCGAGGTAAGCGAAGCTCCACCGAGCGGGTTGGGCGCCGACACGTCGGCGGTGTTGGTCAGATCGGCTGTGACACCGCTGAGCACGCACGTGTGCGTCGCGGACTCACCACTCGCGAGTGAAGCGATCACGGTGTCGCAATCGGGGACAAGCGCATCGGTCACTGTCACGTTGGTCAAGGCCACTGCGGCGTTGTTGGTGACGGTGATCGTGAACGTCGCGTCATCACCGCTCGTCACCGTCTGCAGATCCGGTGACTTCTCCACCGCCAACGCTGGAGTTGGCACCACGACCTCGGCCGTCGCGCTGTCGTTGAGGATGGTTCCGATCGGGTCGGTCGCGGCGACCGTTGCCGTGTTCGTGAAATCGGCGGCGACATTCGTGACCGAACACGTAGTGCTCGTCGCCGCTCCTGCGGCCAACGTCGCCACGACTGCATCACACCCGGGGGCCAGTGCGTCAGCAATGGTCACATTGGACAGCGTTGTCTCGCCGGTATTCGAGATGGTCAGGGTGAAGGTGGCGGTTCCGCCGAAGGCAACCGTTTGGAGCGGTGGCGTCTTGGAGATCGAGATCGCGGGGACCAGAACGATCACGTCCGCGGTGCTGGAGTCGGAGACGACACCCCCGATGGGATCGCTGGCTTCGACGTCGACTGTGTTGATGAAGTCGCTCACGACGTTGTCGACCGAACAATCGATGGTTGTCGATTCGCCGGATGCGAGGGCTGCAATCGTCGCGTCACAGTCCGGGACGAGCGAGTCGGTCACGACCACATTGGAGAGAGCAACGTCTCCAGTGTTGGTAACGATGATCTCGAAGGTTGCCGTGCCGTTCTCCACGACGCTTTGGACGTCTGGCGTCTTCGATACTGCAATGGCGGGAGCGACGATGTCGACGGTTGCGGAGTCGCTGTCGGTGTGGATCCCACCCAGTGGATCGGTGGAAGTCACCTGTGCCACGTTCACGAAGTCGGCTCCAACCGAGTCAAGCGTGCACGTGTAATTCACTGAATCGCCAGCGGCGAGAGTCGCGATGGTTGTGTCACAGGATGGACTCAGCGGGTCGCTCACCACGACATTCGTGAGGTCCACGGGCCCGGCGTTCGTGACACTGATGGTGAACTCAGCAGTCGCTCCGGCCAGGTGCTGCTGGATCTCCGGCCCCTTCTGGAGGTCGATCGCCGGAGTCAGAACGGCCACATCGGCCGAGTCGGAGGTCGTCAACGTGCTCCCGAGCGGATCGGTGCCGGTCGCCGATGCCACGTTGGTGAAGTCTGCAGTGATTCCTGAAAGGGAGCAGGTGATCGTTTCGCTGGCCCCTGCCGCGATCGAGGCGAAGACGGCGTCACAATCGGGGGCCAAAGGGTCAGAGACGAGCACGTTTGTGAGCTCAGCATCTCCGGTGTTGCTGACCACGATGGTGAAGGCAGCCGTTCCGTTTGCAATCACCGTTTGAACGTTCGGGGTTTTCGCGATTGACAGCCCGGGCGAAAGCACATTGACGACCGCCGAAGCAGAGTCCGTCAGCTCGGATCCGAGCGGATCGCTGGCGGAAACCGACGCCACGTTGAGCACCGACGAGGACAGCCCGGTGAGCTCACAGGTAATGGTGTGCACCGCACCAGGGGCCAGACTTGCCACCGTGTCGCTGCAGCCAGGGGCGATGGGGTCAGAGATGACCACATTGCTCAACGGCACCTCACCGTCGTTGGTCACGGTCACGGTGAAGGTCGTGTCATCCCCGAGCAAGACCGTCACGGGCGATGCAGTCTTGGTAAGCGAGATCGACGATGTCAGCAGATCGGTCGAGTGCTGATCGGACGCAGACACTGCTGAACCGTCGCGGGTCTGCCCCGAGACGGTCGCGGTGTTCACCAGTGGATCAGGATCAGTTGCCTGAACCACATATTCCACCGAATAGACCCACGTCTCACCTGCTTCAAGAAGACCATCGCCGTCGTCACCCGAGTCGTAGGTCGGGGCACCAGCCACATTGTCGACAAGGTTGATCGACCCGACAGCCGAACCGTCCGACGATGGGGTGTGCTCGACCTCGAATGAGTACGTGACGGATTCTCCCACCTGAGCCGAACTCGGTCCGGACTTGACGATCGCCAGAACCGGCGCAAACTGGATGTCGAGACTGTGGGTATCGGAAGCCGACACCGGTGCGCCGAGTGAGTTCTGGCCGGTGGCGGTTGCAGTGTTGACCAAGGGATCAGCATCAGTGGCGAGAACGACTCGGCTTACCTGGAACACCCAGGTCTCGCCCGAACTCAGGATGTTGTCTCCATCATCACCGGATTGATAGGTCGCAGTGCCGGCAATGTCATCTGCGACAGCGACATTGAACACGTCTGTCCCATCCGATGCCGACGCGTGACTGACCGTGATGCTGTAGACCGCGGTGTCGCCAACGGCTGCTGTTGCCGGGCCGCTCTTTAGGACCTCGAGCACCGGAGCGAACGGAATGATGGACGTCGAGTGTGTGTCGGTCTCGGAAACCGTGTCACCCTCGGGATCTTCGCCTTCGACCGTCGCGGTGTTCACCAACGGGTTGGGATCGGTTGCCAACACCGTGTGGTTGATCGTGAAGATCCAGGTCTCTCCCGCTTCGAGAAGACCATCGCCGTCATCACCAGACACATAGGTGGCCGTGCCTGCAACGTCATCAGTGACCGAAACGTTGTCGATCGGAGAATTATCGGAACCGGCCGCATGGGTGACAGAGAACGAATAGGCCACCGAATCGCCGACGCGGGCCGAGGCTGGGCCGGATTTCACAACCTCGATCAACGGATTGAAACCAACATCCAAACTATGAGTGTCTGTCGCAGTGACACCATCACCCTCAAGATCAACACCAGCAGCAGTCGCGATATTCACCAACGGATCCGCATCAGTCGGCTGAACCACATAATCAACCGAGAAGACCCAGGT
>CALHCB010000210.1 GCA_937930695.1 uncultured Acidimicrobiales bacterium
CCTGGCACAGGGTTCCAACGTTCTTGATGGAGATCCGCAGCTTCAAGCACGACCGTTCGACGACCTTGTGGTTGCGCTGACCGAGGTCGGAGGCAGGGTCGAAGGCACGTCGCTTCCGCTCAATGTCACCGGTGGACCAGTGCCAGGCGGCGCGGTCTCGATGTCGGGTGCCATCTCCTCACAGTTCCTGTCTGGGTTCTTGCTGAGCGCACCGTGCGCAGCCGGCGATGTCGTGGTTGAACTGACCGACGAGCTGGTGTCGAAGCCCTACATCGATCTGACGCTGTCGACGATGGCGTCGTTCGGCGTTGAGGTCCTCAATGAGGACTATCGCAGGTTCGTCGTACCAGCGACTGGCTACGACGCAGCCGACGTACAGATCGAGCCGGATGCGTCCGCGGCCTCGTACTTCTTCGCCGCCGCCGCCTTGACCGGAGGCACAGTCGAGATCAACGGCCTTGGTGTTGGCACGGTGCAAGGCGACCTGCGTTTCGTCGATGCGCTGGAACAGATGGGGGCGGAGGTCGTGCGGGGCGAACAGAGCACGACCGTCAGCGGACCTCACGAGCTGAACGGGATCTCGATCGACATGGCCGACATCTCTGACACGGCCCAAACCCTGGCGGTCGTGGCGCCGTTCGCAACCTCGCCGACAACGGTGACTGGCATCGGATTCATCCGCCGCAAGGAGACCGATCGAATCCGAGCTGTTTGTACGGAGTTGAGTCGGCTCGGCATCCGGGCGGTGGAGGAGGATGACGGATTCACGATTCATCCGGGCAGGCCACACCCTGGCATCGTCGAAACCTATGACGACCACAGAATGGCGATGAGTTTCAGTCTCCTCGGATTGATCAATCCGGGCATCGTGATCGCTGACCCTGGCTGTGTTCGCAAGACGTTCCCACGCTTTTTCGAAGTGCTCGGGTCGTTGAACAATCTGAATGCGTCACCATCGTGAAGGGTGTTGTGCTGAAGGGCCCTCGATCAGTCGAGCTAGTTGATCTCGAAGAACCCGAGTTGCGTGACGGGTCTGTGATCGTGGAGATCGATGCCTGTGGGATTGGCGGAACTGATCTCGAGTCATTCGTGACCGGCCACGTTCCCGCTCCTGCCTGGTTTGGGCATGAGTGGTCGGGCCGCGTTGTGGATGTCGGCGGTATTGGTGACCGACCAGAGATCCGAGATCGTTTTGTTGGGGAGCGCGTTGTTGGCTCAGCCCCTCCGGCTTGCGGACAATGTCGAACGTGTCGTGCCGGCTTTGCCGATCAATGTTCGGTGGTCATCGAGACAATCGTTGGGGCGGATCCCCTCGCCGATCGTGTCGGTGGGTTCTCCGAACGGATTCGAGTCGATGCTCGTCGCATTGCCCGAGTTCCAGAGGGAATCGATCAACTTGATGCTGCGCTGGCTGAGCCGGCATCTGTTGCGGCCCACGCGGTGGCCCGCTCCAACGTTGGTTTGGGGGATCTGGTCGTCGTCATCGGCGCCGGGACCATCGGCCTCCTTGTCTGTGAATTGGCCCGGCTTGCGGGTGCCACGCGAATCGTTGCGATCGATCCTGAGCCCACTCGGCAAGAGTTGGCGTGCGACCTCGGCTCAGATGCCGCGTTCTCGACAAGCTTGACGGACGGTCCGGAGGCGACGCAGGCCGCAGTCGATTGGCTCGCTCGAACCGGTCACGGGCTTGGTGCTGATGTTGTTTTCGATTGTGTCGGGACGGGTCACTCGATGAAGACCGGCGTCGAACTCGTTCGGCGAGGCGGCACGGTCGTCGCAGTGGGTGTGACCCCGGACGAGCGCCATGAGGCGACAGGCGACGGCATCACTCCTGCGATGCTGATCAATCGCCAGATTACGTTGAAGGCATCCCAGGGCTACCTGGTGAACGACGTGCGCCGCGTGCTCGGACTGATGGCCGAAGACCGCCTCCGAGTCGCGCCGATCTATGACCCCGAGCCGTTTCCGTTGGCCGCTGTCGGCGATCTTCTCGAAGAACTTGTGGTGTCGCCAGTCGGCAGGCTCAAGCCGCTTATTCAGCCAAGGCCGCTAGGAACGACTTCGCCCACGAGGCAGCATCGTTCTTCTTGACCGATCGTCGTAGTGATTTCATCCGACGTCGTGACTCTTCGTGTCCCATTTCGACGGCCTCGACGATGGTCGACTTCATGGCGTCGATGTCATATGGGTTGACGATCAGGGCGTCCTTGAGCTGGTGGGCCGCCCCGGCGAACTCGCTGAGAACGAGTGCACCAGTTTCGTCGAACCGACTCGCCACGTACTCCTTCGCCACCAGGTTCATGCCGTCGCGGAACGGAGTGATGAGCATCACGTCGGCGACCCGGTAGAGGGCAAGCAGCTCATCGAATGAACGTGTCTGATGCAAATAGTGCACGACGGGAAACCCGACCCGTCCAAAGTCGCCATTGATCTCGCCCACCAGCTGCTCAACCCGTTCTCGCAGCGAGATGTACGCGTCGACGCGGTCTCTGCTGGGTTCGGCAACCTGGATCATCGTGACCTGGGAAGCGTGGAGGCGATCCTCGGCAAGCAGTTCCTTGAATGCTCGGAGGCGAACGTCGATGCCTTTGGTGTAGTCGAGTCGATCGACGCCGAGCATCACGACGTGTGGTTGCCCGAGTTGGGCCCGGAGGTCTCGCGCCGCGTCGGTGACATCATGGCTACTGGCCATCTCGTCATAGCGGTCATTGTCAATCCCGATCGGGAAGGACTTCACCCGGACCGTGCGTCCGTTGACCTCGAGCGACGACTTGGACTGTCGCGTGCCGAGCCCAAGTCGAATGGCGAGGCGGTGGAAGTTGTTCGCTCCCTCGGGTGTCTGGAACCCCACCAGATCTGAACCGAGCACGCCAGCAGTCAGGGCTTGGCGCCAGGGAAGTTGATAGAAGAGCTCGGGCGGAGGGAAAGGGATGTGCAGAAAGAACCCGATCTTGAGATCGGGTCGAAGCTGGCGGAGCATTCCAGGCACGAGCTGGAGCTGATAATCGTGCACCCACACCGTTGCCCCTTGGTCAGCCGCGGCGGCTGCTGCTTCGGCGAAACGACGGTTGATTCGCCGGTAACCGTCGTACCAGTGGCGATGGAACTCAGAAGGTTCCACCTTGTCGTGATAGAGCGGCCAGAGGGTTCCGTTGCTCATGCCGTCGTAGTGCAAAACGCGTTCGGCAGCGGTCAGCCCGACCGGAACGAGGCGGATTCCTCCGTGCTCAAATGGCTCGTCGCCAGGACCACCTTCTTCGCCGGTCCAACCGAGCCAGGTCACATCGCGATAGTCCGCCATAGCGGGAGTGAGGGCCGCCACGAGTCCGCCAGGACTCGTTACCCACGTCGAGCCTTCCTCGGCCTCGACGCGCTTGACCGGCAATCGGTTTGCGACGATGACGAGGCTGGCCTCGGAGGTGGACATGCCTACAAGTATCGCCGATCTGGCGTCACGGAATGGCAACGGTGACGATGTTGGCTCGCCAGCTCAGATTTCCCGCCTCGTCGATGGCTCGAACGGTGAACGAGTGGGACCCGGCTGAGAGGTTGTCGAGCGTCGCTGAGGTCCTCGAAGGTGTCGCAACCGTGTTCCCGAGTGCGTTGTTGTTGACCTCGATGATTTGGTAGCCGGTGACGGCGACGTTGTCAGACGATGGGTTCCACGTGAGCTCGACATCGCCGTCGACGATCGTCGCTTTGAGACCGGCCGGTGCCGCCGGGCGTTCGGTATCTGTGCCCTGGGTTGTCGATGCAGATGAGAAGTTCGAACGCCAGCTGGTGTTGCCCGCCGCGTCTCTCGCCTTGATGGCGTAGGTGAACGTCTGGCTCGGGTCAGCGTTGCTGTCCGTGTAGGACGGAGTGGTCGATGTCCCGATCAGGGAGCCGAGACTGCCGTTCGTCGATCGATGGATGTCGTATCCCACCACACCGAAGTTGTCGGTCGAGGGGTTCCAGTTCAGCGAGATGTTGGCGGCTTGAGCTGATGCGTTGAGCCCGGTCGGTGCCGAAGGGCGCTCAGTATCTGAGCCTCCGCTCGAGATGGTGACCAGATTGGATCGCCAGCTGCGATTCCCTGCCTCGTCGAGCGCTTTGATGGCATAGGTGTAGTCCACCGTGGGCTCGACTGCAGTGTCGGCCCACGTGGTGCCCGCTGCAGGGTCCGTGACGCTGGTCGTCCCGACCAACGAGCCGAATCCACCGTCGGTCGATCGGTAGATCTCGTAGCCCGCGACGGCGACGTTGTCACTGGAACTTGTCCATCGAAGGCCAACTTCGTTCTGGCCAGCCGACTCACGCTTCAGTCCGGCGGGAGTACTTGGTTGTTCGAAGTCAACAATCTGATCGTCGTCGCAGAATTTGGCGATGTTCCCCACCCAAGAACCTGCGGACTGGGTCAACGCTCCACCGGCCCAGATGCAACCATCGTCGTCTGCCTCGATGGCCCACACGCCGGAGGTGCCAGAGAGATCGAACGAGACTGTGTCGAGGTGGTCACCTGTTGCGGCGTCATAGGCAACCAAGGCTCGGACGGGGGTCCAATCGCCCGCAGGAGGTGAGACGGTCGGGAAGAGCTGGCCTCCGGTCGACGGCTCGAGGTGATAGCTCCAACAATGACAGCCGGCGTAGACGCGATCGCCAACGACCTCGAGTGCTTGGTAGTCGCCTCCGCCAGACAAGGCCCACGAGTTCACGAACGAAGGACTCCCCGTGAAGTACACCCGTTCTCGGGCGAGTGTCGACCCGTCCAGAACCTGGACCATGTGTTCTTCGCCGGCGACGAACACTTTGTCGTCTGTCGCGACGACTGCGTACTGCCTGCCAGTTTGATCGAGGTTGGGCTCAAACGGAGCAAGCCCATCGACGAGGTCACCATTCGACGTCTGCACGGCTGCGAAACGGTCGCCTTGTTCGCTGTTTCCGTTGACCGAGGTGAAGAATCCAGCGACGTAGAGGCGGGAGCCATCGGGACTTGGATCAATGTCCCAGACACCGCCACCCGAGAACGTCGGGTCGAAGGAGGCGTCCGGCGCTCCTGTGGCCAGTGAGACTCGAGCGACTCGAACGTGTTGTTGGTAGGAGGAGCCGCTTCGAATATGGGTAAACGTTCCGCCGATGTAGAGCCAGTCCGCCTCGATGTCGAGAGCCCGACCGACCGGGGGATCGGCGGTCCATGGCCGCTCGAGACTCGCTCGCCACGTGGCGTCGAGTGCTCCTGTGGAGGGATTGAGAGCGGCGAGGCCAGCAGTATCTGGAGCACCACCGATGGACGTGAAGTCGCCGGCGACGAAGAGACGCGAACCGTCGGCCGACGCGGTGATGGCAAACACCGAGCCGCCCCGAACATCCGGAGCGAACCCAGGGATCCAGTCGCCCGTCGTGGCCTCGAACGCACCGAGGGCAGGCTGGGCAACGGACTGGCCACCTGGCCCGGAAGTGATCGTGGTGAATTTGCCGCCGACGTACATGACGTCGCCGGTCTGATGAAGGGCCCACACCGATGCATCGAAGTTGTTGGATGGTGAGAACATGACACCCTCGACCCCCCAGGTGCGCTGAGCACTGGTCGAGAGTTCGGCATCAGCGACCGTCGAGCCGGTGAAGAAGCCAGCGATGACAATGCCGACGGCAAAGACGGGCGCCAATATGGAGCGGGTGGGACTGCGATGCACAACGAACCTCTCGTGGGTGTTCCTTGTGCTTCATCGGCGCGTGACGGTCATCGCCTGAGTTGGTTTCCTGCGGTCCACTCTTTTGGGGGAGCGGCGAAACCCCGCCGGAACTCGTCAGGCTGCGAAGGTACCGGTGCCGTCGAGTTCCACGGGTCGACCGATCGCCTCGCTGGTCATCACTTCGGTCATGAGCGCGGCATCGGTGTTGGTGCCCCACGTCCGTCCACCTGCCGGCGTTCGAAGAGCGGCCAGCATCTTTTCGGGCCCCGCTTTGTCGTGCATGACCGTGTAGGCCTCGACAACTGCTTCTCCCGAGTATCCCTTGTCGAGTTCAAGGTCCTCGCCTGTCTCGACCTTGTCCTGCACGTCCTCTGCTTGAAACGGGGCAGCTGGGGGCTCTGTCGAATACAGCCCGAGGGCGTGCTTGGTGATGTAGCCGCCGTTGGCGGTGATGAGACCCAGTGAGCCAGCGTCGGCCCTGACGGTGTCGACCATGGATGCGATCGAGTGGGCCACGTAGTTGTTGAGCGGTCCGCCCGCGAAGGTCAAGCCGCCGGTTTGGGTCAGCTGACGATCAAGGTCGAGTCCGATCGCTGCCGCGGAGATCTGCACCGCAGACGGGAAGCATGAATAGACGTCGACGTGATCGACGTCGGCCGGTGTCTTGTTGACCATCTCGAACAGGCGAGCTCCGGCGGCTTCGATCGCGGGTGATGAGTGGAGGTCACGGCGGTTCGAGACCGAATAGGTGTCGTGAGCGTCGGTGCCGGCGTGGGGAAAGACCCAACGGTCTCGGGAAACGCCATCAGCTTCTGCTGCTTGGGCCGAGCAGATGATGATGGCGGCACCCTGGTCAAGGTCCCAGTTCGAGTTCATCGCTTTGGTGTAGGGATACCCGACCATCCGGTTGCTCTCGGTGCTCGTGACGATCTCGTCGGCCGTCATGGGTGTGCGGGACCAGGCGTAGTCGTTGGCCACCGCGACATCGTTGAATCCGGCCCAGAGCTTTCCGAGTCGGGCTCGGTGTTCCTCATGGGTTTCACCGTTTGCGGCACGAATGGCTGACTCGAAGACCGGATAGAAGTTGATGGGTTGTTCGAGCCCACGAGAGGCTTCGAAGTCGGTCGACATGCGAACGTCGGATTGGAATCGTTCGGTCGGCTCCTCGTCTTCCTGGATCGTGGTTGTCCGATCGATGCCGGCCTTGCGGGCCCGCCGCCGACTCCAGATCGTTTCTGCTCCGACAATCACGGCTCGATCGATTTCGCCGGCTTGAATTCGGGCGGCAAGCGCGTTCACGTACGACTGCGGAGTGTTGCCGCCGTGAAAGGACAGGAGCGTCTTGGCGTCTGGTGATCCGACTCCCTTGGCGATGAGTCGACCAGGGTCGCTGTAGCGCCAGGCTCCGAAGACGACTGCAACGGCATCGAGTCGGCCGAGCACATCGGGCGCCCCTGCATCCTGGGCTGCATCCTCAACCGACGCTTGCATGAGCGCCACCGCTTCCAGAGCAGTCGAGAGGTCGTCGGGCTTCTGGGTTCGCTGGGCGACTCCGACGATCACCGGTGTGCGAGGGTCCATGGCAGCAGTCATGGCCGGAACGCTAGGGGTTGGGACGGTCGAATCTCAAAACGGCGGAGCGTTCGGCGTTCAGGACCCGCCGGTGCTGAGCAAGACTCCGAGAAAGATCATTCCGAGACCGCTGATCGCTCCGAGAGCTCCAGTTATGGCGATCACCGCTTTGTTACTCGACGCGCTGTGGGCCGCAGCTGAAAAGCCAGCGACAACCACGATGAGCAACTTGAGCCCGAGCGTGATCTGAAACGCCGTTGTCGAGGACCCTTCGATCGACAAGATGCTCCAGATTCCGGTGACAAGCGCGACGATGAACGCTGGCCACCCAACACGGGCGAAGCCATTCGCTGCTGCTTGAGTGGCTTCGGGCCCAGCCTTTCTCAAACCGGGGAGCATGCCCGCCAACGCAAACTGGCCACCCACCCAGATCGCGGCTGCGATGAGGTGTAGAAACAGTCGGATCGTGTCGAGAGTCGGACTGAGCACGCCGGAACCCTACCGGTGGGGGGTCAACTCACTCAAGGGACACCCGTGTTGGGTAATTTCACCGTCAGGTATGGGGTGATACACCGTTGACAGTCGATTCGGCGTCACTGAACACTAGAGTCACAACGTAGGCCAGTGGTGTGGAGGCTGGGTTCTCAATGAGAGCCGAGCGGGGCCAATCAAGGGTGCGGCAAAGGGTGTGAGTGTGGTGCGGTCGAGTCGATTGAAGTCGAGTCGTGGGCGGAGTCAACGAGTGGCAGTAATTGTCGCGATGTTGCTTGCAACGATGGTTGGTGGTGTTCCTCCAGCGGAGGCTGAGCCTCCAGGTGCGGAGGCGTCACTCGCGGTCGGAGACGACCACAGCTGTTTCCTTGTCACCGGCGGAAAAATTTCGTGCGTCGGCGACGGCGATAGTGGCCAGCTCGGCGATGGCACAAACTTCGAAGATCGGCGCAAGCCTCACGAAGTGGTCGGTATCGAGACCGCTGTTGCCGTGAGCGCTGGCGAAGACCACACGTGTGCTGCCCTTATTGACGGACGCGTCAAGTGTTGGGGCGACAACGACAATGGCCAGCTCGGAAACGGCGGCGGTCCCGATCGAAGTGCACCCGTATTTGTGACGGGAATCACCGACGCTGTTGCCATCGCTGCTGGCGACAACCACACGTGCGCGGTTCGTGAGAACGGAACCGTGCAGTGTTGGGGCGACAACAGCGATGGTCAGCTCGGTAACGGAACCACGAACGACTCTGCGCTCCCGGTGTTCGTCAAGAACATTGGTCGAGCTCAGGCAGTTGCGGCGGGCCAGTTCCATACCTGCATCGTGACGAGTACCGACCACGTGTCTTGCTGGGGTGACAACTCCACAGGTCAGCTCGGTGACGGAACCAACAACGATCGCCTGACACCGCTTCGAGTGGGTCTGGTCGAGGAAGTGTCTTCAGTTGCCGCCGGCTTTGCCCATACGTGCGCCACCGAGTTCAGCGGTTTGGTGAAGTGCTGGGGTCGGAACTCCGATGGTCAGCTCGGAAACGGCACCACGGTGCCGACGGGCCGTCCACAAGTCGTGTCGGGCATTGCGAATGCTCGGCAGGTCTCTGTCGGCTACCGAACCAGTTGTGCCGTCGATGGCGGCGTTCCCAAGTGTTGGGGTAACAACGAATTCGGCCAGCTCGGCAATGGCACGCTCGTCGCCAGCACGCTGCCGGTCACCGTCTCTTGGGCAACACCGGTGAGCGCCATCGGCGTCGGTGACGATCACGTCTGCCTCATCTCCGATGATCGTCAAGTGTCCTGCTGGGGCGACAACGCGGATGGCCAACTCGGACGTGGTGACAACCTGCCCGAGATCACGCCGTTCATCGTTGACGCGGAGGCGTACATCGCGGTCACGAATCTGCCTCCTGCGTCGACGCTCGACGAGTTGTGGAACCGGCCAGATTTCAAGAAGGCGCACGCTGACGTCCTGCGTCTCTACCAAGCGTTCTTCCGTCGCAACCCGGATCTTGAGGGAGCGCTCTTCTGGATCGCTCAGTACGAGAACGGACAGTCGGTCCGGACTATCGCCGAACGCTTTACGGGCACTCCTGAGTTCAATCTCTTCTACGCCGGGACGACCAACGCAGAGTTTGCCGACATGGTGTATCGGAACGTTCTGCGTCGGGCGCCCGAAGCAGCGGGCTTCAATTTCTGGGTCGGTCAGCTGAACGCCGGAATGTCTCGCGGTGAGATGGTGACGTTGATTTCCAACGCCCCCGAGTTCATCGACAAGAATCGCTTCGGCGGGCTCTAGCGGCCGAGGATTTTTCCGAGCAGTCCACCGAGGCCACCCTTGGAGCTGCCGCCACCGGCATTGCCGCCGGCCATGTCCATCACGTCATCCATGATGGAGCCATCGCCGTCTGAGTCGAGAATTGATGCAAGACCACCAAGGCCGGGGCTCTTCGCCTCGGCCGTGGCGCGCTCCTGCTGGAGAACTTTGCCGAGACCGTCAGCATCGAGGCCATCGTCTTGCTTCTTCTTGGAGAGGAAGCCCATCACGATGGGGGCAAGAATCGGAAGGAGCTTCATGATCGCTCCAAGATCGAGACCGCTTTGGCCTGCCAAGTTCTGCTGGACGTTTGCCTGCTTGTTTCCGAGAACGTGACCCAGGATGCCGGCTCCTGAACCGCCGCCCGCCAAGAGTGGGCCGAGCTGCTCAAAGATGCTCGCATCGTGGTCCTCGAGAGCTGAGCTCAGTGCTTGGGCACCCTGTGGCTTGGCCGCATTGGCCGCCATGCCACCCATGATTGCAGGGAGCGCCATGCCGATTGCCTTGGTCGCTGCGGCCTGATCGATGCCGAGCCCGGAAGCGATTTCTGCGACACCGCCCTCGCCGAGTTGTTCCATGACTTGGTCAAGTAGTCCTGCCATCTGGGTACTTCCTTTTCAGAGTGAAGTCAGGAACGGTAGCCCCGAATCAGCTCGAGTTCCCGATGACCAGTCGACTCAGCCGGGGCGACAAGGTTGGCCCCGTAGGGATCCGCAGGGCGGTCGAGCGTCTGGAGCGTCGACACCTGGAAGGACAGGCAGCACGACTGAGGAATCAAAGTCGCCCCCGGTGTGAATAGTGATCTGTGTCGGCTCATCGAGCACGGCGAAGGTCCATTGAGGGCGACTACCGCCGGGAGTGTCGAGTGTGAGTCGAAGCTTGGAATCGGGTCGCAGGACATGGGCGAAGGGCAGAATCTCGATCCGAGCCAGCACCGGTTCTTCATCCGGAGACAACAAGGCTGTCTCTCGTTCGAGGAGTGAGAGCGTTGGCATCAACTCGGTGGCATCGTTCGCGAGCGCCCGACGTGACAGCCGGAGCCAGCCCGCTTGTATGAATGTCTCAGATCCGTCCGGAGCGATCTCGGACAGCGTCGCCTCGATGTCTCCGTCTGAGCCAGGAACGGTGACCCAGAGATCGACGCTGGCCGGGCCGACCAACACCAACTCCTCATCAATGCGCTGGGACGTGAAGGTGGCTCGGTTGGTTGACCCTGCAGGCTGCCAATTCCAGTTGGGTTGTGAGGTCCAGATTCGATCGAGGTCATCCGTCGTTACTCGTGAGCCCTCATCGGGGTCTGTGAAGAAGGACGGCGTCCCCGTTGATGAGATGGGGTCGGGGTGAAGGCGGTCATTCCCGATCAGGTAGAAGCGAGTTGGCTCGAGGTCGGGCGAGGGCCAAGACTCCAGACTCGTCTGGAATCGCGAGACCGGAGCATTCGGGGCCTCCGCACCCATCTCGAACAAGATCGTGATCGGTGGTTCTGCTTCCAGGGCCGCTTTGGCCTCGCTGAAGTTCAGACCCCCGTAGTTGTCGGGCGGCAGGATGATCGGTGTGTCGAAGATCGTCGAGAGTCCGGCTGCGGCGATCACTCTGGTCAGCGGGTCGATCGACGGAGCCTGACGAGCGACGTAGATCTCATAGAACTCGATCAGTGGTACCAGAACATCCGGCCCGAGCGGGTCGATATGGAGCCCGTTGTACAAGATTGCCTTCAGTGTCGGGGCATTGGAGAGTTCGTCGAGCAGCGCAGGGAAGTGGCCACCCGTTTGCTCGTCTTGCCACGCCCCGGCGATGAAGACGGGCACATCGATGCGGTCTGCGGTGGTAACTGCTGACCGTGAGAGCGCCAGCTCATCTCGGAACGGTCGCTCCCTGATCAACTCGATCAGGTCTGGATTGTGGATGCGCAACTCCTGGTTCGCAGCACAGACGGCGTCGCCGGAGCTGGCCTTGCTGCGGGCCCATGCTTGACCGTTCGCCTCAGCTCGCTCGCTGACCTGAGCCGTCCATGACTCGCCGAACCCGTTGTTGAAGATGCCGCCGGGGTACAGGACAGAGTCGACTTGATCGAGAACCGAGAGGGGAGCGATGGCATCGAGGCTGGGAGGTCGAGTGGCCGCAACGTGAAGTTGCATGATCCCGGGGTAGCTCACACCCCACATGCCGATGCCGTCGACCCAGTCTTGTCTCGCCAGAGTTTCGATGACGTCGTAGCCGTCGAGCGCCTGGATCGGCTCGAATGCATCGAAGGACCCACCCGAACAGCCCGTGCCTCGGACATTTACTTGGACCAGCGCGTAGCCCAGCGTCGGGATCAAGACGCGAGCTGGATCGTCCGCTCCTGGGTTCGAAGGTTCGTAGCCTGAGTATTCGAACAGGGTTGGGTAGGGGCCTTCCTCGATCGGTCCTGGCAACGACACGAGGACCGAGAGCGTCGTGCCGTCGCGGGTTTCGATGTACCCAAACCCTGCCGCGATGTCCTGATCGAACACCCGCGGGTCTGGCGGACCACCGTCGGCGGCGTTGACAGTGGGGCCAGCGGCGACTGCAGCGCCGTCTTCATGAACAAGGAGTGAGAGTGGTCCAGACGGAAGGTCCCGGAGGAGCGCTGACCCAGACTGGGCGACCTCGACGCGATGTTGTTCCTCGCCATCGCGATCGATGACGACAATCTCTGTTCCAGGATCAGCATTGGTAATGGTGAGCTGCTGAAACCCGACGGCGACATCGATGTCGGCGGACGGCAAGGTCGTTGGTGGTGCAGTCGTTGGTGGTGCGGTCGTTGGTAGTGCGGTCGTTGGTGGTGCGGTCGCACCTTCAGATGATGCGCCTCCGCCATCGCTGCCATCGGGGCTGCTGAGCGTCGTGTCGGCCCCGGTCTCCTGGCCGTTCTGTGTGCTGGTGCCGTCTCCTCCTCCGGTGCATGCTGCTGCTACCAGGGCGGTTGCCAGGCCGACATGGACAAGCGGAAACCATCGTCGTTCAGAGCCAGGACCAATTCGCACCAGCGCAGTCTGTCATTCTTCGACGGTGGTTCTGTGGCCTTCGACCGGGAAACGGCGCATCCGAGCACGGTTGACGCGGTGGCAGCCGGACCAAAAAGTGAGGGACTTTCCGAACAAATACTTCCCACCACGCTGAGTGTCCGCTACGTTACCCAGCGGGCGGAGTTGGTATCGAGAGGTTTCTCGTGAGTCCAGCTCCATTTCTGACCTTCCCGGCCAGTCCAGCGTTCCTTCGGCGGCTCGTTCTGCTGCTGCTTTCCTCGACGCTCGTTCTGTTCCTTGCGGGTTCTGCCTTGGCATCGATCGATGGCCCTCGGCCAATCGTGGCTGACGCTTTTGCTTCCGGCGCGTGGGAGCCGAGTGAGCTCCCCGACGTTGCGGTCACCATGACCAACGTCTCCGCCGATGACCCGGCCCTGGAGCGTCTGGTCATCCCGGCGATCCGTGATATCGACGGCGTGTCTGCTGTTGTAGGAGAGCTTGCGGATTCGGGCCGAATCGCCCTGCACATCTCCCTCACTCCCGACGCGTCTGATCGGGTACTGCCTGCGATCGAGTCGACGATTGAAAAGGCATTTCCTCAGGCCCAGGTGTCGATGGGCGGACGGGCAGTCGCCGATCGGGACCTGCTTGATCGGCTGAACCGAGGCACGATCGTCGCCGTCGTGCCAGTTGTGCTGTTGCTCGCTGTTCTCATCACTGCATCTCTCGGTGTGCGAATTGGCCTCGCTGCTGGTGCCACCGTTGGCCTGTCGAGCCTTCTGGGCGGACTCGTCGGCAGCCGAGTCGCCGGGACCTTCGACGGTTCGCTCGGTACCACGGCCGTCCCCGCCGTTTTGGTTGCCGTTCTTGTGTCGTCGGTGCTGACGTTCCGATTGCTCGACTGGTTCAAACATCCGACGGGTGCCGATCCCACGGATGCGATTCGCCGATCGGTCGCCCACTTGCTTCCCGAAGCTGGCTTGCTCTTCGGTGGACTTGTCGCCACGGCGATCATGCTCGAATTGGCTGGGAGCGCCCGGACTCCAGCCGCAGTCGTTGCCATCGGTGGCCTGTTTGCGGCCCTGGTGACATTCGGAACATTGCCCGCATTGCTCGCGACCCAGGGTCCACTGGCTGACGAAGAGGAGTACAAGCTCTTCAAGTTGAACACTCCCGACGGTCGGGATCTGCCGCTCGCCGCGCTCGCAGGGTTCACCTGCTTCCTGCTGTGTCTTGGTCTCTTCGCCATCCGTGTTCCGAGCAGCGTGCTGCTCGATGAGTCAGCGCTTGCTCCTGGTGTGACATCTCGTCGAGTGTCTGAGCAGCTCACCGAGCTGGGCGGAGATCCAACGTCTGCAATCCTCGCCGAGATCCCCGCCAACGTTGGCGACCAGTCAATCGCTGACTGGGGCCGCGCCACTTCAAACCTGCCAACAGTCGGTTGGATCGAAACTTCTACTGGTCGGTATGCCAATGGAGCGCTCGTCTCCGCCCCGACCTCGTCAGCGAACTTCGTGACCGGTGAGGCAACGCTGGCGATCATCACGCCTACGGTGACCCCTCGTTCGGTCGCAGCCCAAGAGCTTGTCGGGACCGTGACGGAGACGACAACAGGGTTCGACGTCGTGCTGTCCGGCGTGTCCGTTGATGCGCTCGATGTCACCCAGCAAGGTGCTTCACATCTTTGGGTTCTCGTTCTGTTGCTCAGTGTTGCTGGCGGTCTCGGCGTGCTTCTGCTCGTGAACGACCTCGTGCTGGCCGGAATCTCCGTTGCCTTGCGGCTCGTGGGAACCGCAGCGCTTCTTGGCGTGTACTACGTCGTTGCGAGCGATGTCGGTGGCGTGGAACTTCAGGTCGCCGCATTGATATTCAGCGTTGGTGTCGGCTTGTTCGAATTGGGCTTCCTGCGTCGAATTCGAGATGACGTCGCGGGAGCACTCGACACCGTCGACTCCCAGACCGATGTCGTCGGCGAGGCATTCCGTCGTGAAGGGCGAGCAGCAATGCTCGGACTTGGCGTGACGGCCCTGTGTGGTCTTGGCTTCGTGGCGAGCGATCTTGCCGTTGCCCGGCAGCTCGGTGTGGCAGTCGCTGCGGGCGTTGTGATCGAACTGCTGATTGGTACCTGGATTCTTCGACCGGCTGTTCTGGGTGAACGAGCACTCGGCGTGGCACTCGGCGGATCACTTCTCGATCGTCGCGCGTTCAATGGTGATCGACCTGAGCGTCGACCGGTCACCACACCCGTTGGTACCGGGGGATTCGCTGGCCTGGCCTCTGAGGGCAGCTCTGAGCTAGTCGACGATGCGACGGACAATCGGCCAAAGCCCGAACGTGTCATCGCAGTCGCTCGGAAATGGCGTGAGGCCATTCCGACCCGGCCTGTCTTCGACCAACCGCCCGCCCCCACTGCTGGCGATGCCGTGCCCGAGGATCTTCAGCCTGTGTGGTCCAAGCCCCGGCCCAAGGTCGTGCCGATCCTCAAAGACATCGAGGATTCCTCCGCCGACGACGTTGCGCCAGTCAGAGCCGAACAACAGTCCGCACCGGCCAGGGAGATTGCGTTGGAAGGTGCACCTCAGACTGTGTTCGCTCGCAAGGAAGACTCCGTTGAGGTTGCGCCGAGCGGCGTTGAAACCGACGACCCGGAATGGCGTCGAATCGTTGGTGGGCTGCTCCGAGCCGAGTTCGATTGCCAGAAAACACCGGATCGGGCTCAGTTCGAGACCGTATTCGTTGAGGGCACGCCATTGTTCAGTGAATTGATCGAACACAACAAGCGTCTTCGTCAAGCTGGTCTGCGCGTTGAGGGTCGAGGCCCCGTCCTGCGCAAGTTGACCAAGGTCAACGACGACTCACCCGTCACTGTCGTCGTCACCGTTGATCACCCTCCTCGTCAGCTCATCGATGCGAACGACCGAATTCTTGGAACACGACCGGCAGAGCGACGCGATGGAATGTTGTGGCTGGTGCAAGGTCCCTCGGGTCGGTACCGCATTGCCGAAGCCGTTGACCTTGGGACGACTGAGGTGGAGCGTTCCGATGTTGCCCGTCCCGCGACCGCCGCAGAAGTTGCGCAGGAAGTCCTGGCAGTGCGCCCAGAAACGACAACCGGTCAGCAGGGAATTGTTCCTGCGGGGATCTGATGATCCATCGGCTCGGCTTGGAATCTCAGACCGTTTGCCGTTGTTAGGGTGGGTTGGCCCCCGATGGGGGACCTACGAATCGAAAAGGACCCCGCCCCATGGAGATCGCTGATTCAGTCCTCGATCTGATCGGTAATACCCCGCTTGTTCGCCTTCGTCAGGTGACCAAGGACATTGTCTGTCCCGTTGTTGTGAAGTACGAGGTGTACAACCCGGGTGGGTCTTCGAAGGATCGTCCTGCGCTGGCGATGATCAACGCCGCTGAGCGCGAAGGATTGCTCAAGCCAGGCTCAACAATCATTGAGCCAACCTCGGGCAACACAGGCGTAGGTCTTGCGATCGTCGCGGCCCAGCGCGGCTACAAGTGCAAGTTTGTGGTCACAGACAAGGTCGGAAAAGAGAAGGTCGATCTGCTTCGCGCCTACGGGGCCGAGGTTGTTGTGTGTTCGGTGGCCGTTGCCCCAGAGGATCCCGCCTCCTATTACTCGACCGCGGAACGTCTGGTGAAGGAGACCCCCGGCGCCTTTCGTCCGAACCAGTACGGCAATCCCATGAACCCGCAAGCTCACTACGACACCACGGGTCCGGAAATCTGGCGTCAGACCGACGGCCAGATCACCCACTTCGTTGCGGGTGCCGGAACCGGCGGAACGATCAGTGGTGTCGGCAAATTCCTGAAGGAACAGAACCCCGACATCCAAATTATTGCGGGAGACCCAGATCAGTCCGTGTACTCCGGAGGATCCGGTCGGCCCTATCTCGTCGAGGGCGTCGGGGAGGACTTCTGGCCGACGACCTATGACCCCTCGGTGATCGACCGGGTGATCCCCGTGAGCGACTCCGACTCATTCATGACTGCACGGCACGTCAGTGAAAAGGAAGGCCTCCTCATTGGAGGTTCGTGTGGCACGGCGGTCCATGCCGCACTCGTGGTGGCCAAAGAGTTGACCGCAGACG
>CALHCB010000211.1 GCA_937930695.1 uncultured Acidimicrobiales bacterium
CCTTCGCCTTGCTGGTACTTGCCCGTGAGGGTGCTGCCAGCATGGGCGATTTGCGCTACTATGCCGACACCAAGGCAGAGAGCTTTGCCACCCCGATGGCCGTGGCCCAGCTTGGGGCGGTGGCTCGTCAGGCCGGAGTTCCCGTCAGCCTGCATGGCACCGGTGGCGCCTGGATCGTTGCTTCGCCATCCGCAGATCTGGACCGGCTCGAAACCGTCATAGCGAACTCGCTGGACCGGAAGGTCTGCAACACGTTGAACACGTGCGCAGTGGTCGCCTCAGCAGCCGACAAGCTCGTGCCGCGGGTGCTCGCCGGTTTGCAGGCAGCAGCCGACAAGCTCGGAACAAACCCGAAGCTGCATGTGGTTTCGGGTTCAGAAGGTGTGATCCCTGAGGGCTGGTTCGAATCGATCGTGTCGATCGGGCGAGCTGAAGGCGACGTCGACGAACCTCAAGCCGAAGTCATCGCCCCAGACCAACTCGGACATGAATGGGAGTGGGAAACCTCTCCGGAAATCACCCTCGTCGTCGTTGAATCCATCGACGATGCCGTTGCGGAGTTCAACCAGCAGTCGCCTCGTTTCGCCGCCTCACTCGTTTCGCAAGACTCGACCGAGCAAGAACACTTCTGGTCGACCATTGATGCTCCGTTTGTGGGTGATGGGTTCACCCGCTGGGTCGATGGCCAGTACGCGCTCAACCGGCCCGAACTGGGTCTGTCGAATTGGCAGTTCGGGCGCCTTTTCGCCCGCGGCGGGGTGCTTGCGGGCGACAGCGTCTTCACCGTTCGGAGCCGCGTGGTGCAGCCTGATCCCGCCGTTCGCCGCTGAGAATCGCGCAGCATTCGCAACTAGAAGCTCGGCGGGTCATCCCGTGGAGAGAAGTCGTCCCACGATGGGGCCGGTTCGGGTTCTGTCATGTCCTGGTGGGGCATCGCCGATTCGGGCGTGTTCGCGGACACGGCGTCTGATGTCGCAACTGCTGAGGACGCAACTGCTGATGATGAGGGTGCCGTAGCCACCCGTTCTGGCGGCGATTCGGTGAAGCTTCCTCTGGGGCCCGCGATGACCGTGGCGGCGAGCGCGGTCGTAATGGGAACAGCGGCGACCAGCCCAATGGAGCCACAGAGCGTCCGCACGATCTCGACCGCTACGAGTTCGGAGTTGGCCACCAAGCCGAGTGACTGGTCCGATGCTGCAAACAGCAGAAGGAGCGACATGCTGGCGCCGGCGTACGCCAACAATAAGGTGTTCACGGTCGAGGCAATGTGCTCACGCCCAACGCGAATTCCTGATGCCACGAGCTCTCGACGTGAGAGGTGAGGGCTGCGAAACCGGAGCTCGGCCACGGTCGCGACCTGGGTCACCGTGACGTCGTCCAACGCTCCGAGCGCACCAATGACGGCACCGCCAAGAAGGAGCGCACCGAGGTCGACGTCGGCTGCGATGAAGGGCAACACCACCGCCTCCTCGCTCGCCAAACCCGTGAAGTTCGCAAGTTCGAAGAAGATCCACGAGAGACCGAGCGTCAGAGCCAGCGCCCCGAGCGTCCCGACGAGCGCGACAGTCGTCGTCGGGGAGAAACCATGGGTGAGATAGAGGCTGATGAAGGCGATTGCTGACGCAGCAACGAGCGCAACAAGGAGCGGATTGTTGCCATCCAGCACCGAAGGAGCGACGAAGAACACGAGGATGAAGACCGTCGCAGCCATGGCAATGAGTGCGAGCAGGCCGCGGACCCGGCCGAGGGCGATCACCACGAGCGCAAACAGTCCGACCAGCCAGACAAGCGATGCTCTTCTGTCCCGATCGGCATAAAAGTAGAAATTCGTCGACTCTTCGTACCCGACGACGATCTGATCGCCGGAGGAGAGGTCAGGGACCGACGGGTCGAATGATGTGTTGAACTCGGGAAGGATCACCAACGCCCCGGCCTCGGGCCCCTCGTGCACGATGAGCGTGACCTCGCGGCAATTCTGTGGGCTCTCGGCGGTCGAGTAGCTGCACGGGCCATCAATGACGTCCTCGATGGTTCCGGAGAGCCGCTCAGTGACCAAGCCGATTTCGTCGGCGTTCTCGCCGGCGATTTGTTGTCCTTCTCCAGTGGGCCACAACGCAACGACACCGGCCACTGTGGCCAGTGCGGCGATCGCGATGATCACGAGGACCGATTTGAGCGTGCGATCCTGACGCCACGGCCCCCAATCGCCGATGAAACCCTCATCGTGAGAGTGTCCGTGTGAGTGTCCAGGCCCCATCGGCTTGATGCTAGATGTCATGGGTCGCGGCCTGGCCCCACGAGGTCAGATCGTCAGATTTGCACGGCGACGGGCTGATCTCGTTCGACGCGCCACGATGTTCCTGACGTGACTTCAGATGCTGGATCGGTCGCGGTGGTCACCAGTCGAAACGTTGCGGTAACCGTCGAGGCAGTTGCCTCGAGCAGGAGCCAACCATTCGCCGTATCGATGTGCCGCATCTGGGGGTTCAAGAGTGGCAGGAGCGGAGCAGCGTCGGCGTAGTCATCCGGAAAGGCAGAGCTAATTGCGGGAGCCATGAACTCCGGGGCCACCGTTGCCCGCTCGTCATCGAACAGATTTGGCCTGACGTCGAGTGTCATCGAGGTGTGGAGATCTCCGGACACGACGACCGCATCTCGGTTGGCCAGGAGCTTGGCAAGTGCAACTCGTTCGGACGGATAGCCATCCCAGGTGTACGGCAGTAGCGGATCGCCGAGGATGTCGAGCGAAGCATTCAGTCCGCCGACGAGCACGGGGCTGGCCAGAATTGTCCAGGTCGCATCGCTATTTGAGAGCTCGTCGGCGAGCCAAGCGGTCTGGTTGGGGCCCAGAAGAGCGTCGGCGGTGGCGTACTGCCGAACGTCGATACCGATCACCTTGACGAGCGGGCCGATGTGTTGGGAACGATGAATCTCGAGCCCGTCGGCTGTGGGCCGTGGGAGGCGGGTTGGCATGTGCTCCCACCACGCCTGGTAGGCAGCAAGGCGGCGATCCGCGTCGACGGTGGATGTGTAGTCGTTGAGGACCTCGTGGTCATCCCACATCACCATCCAAGGGTGCGCAGCGTGCGCTGCTTGGAGATCGGCGTCGGATCGATACTGGGCGTAGCGAGCCCGATACCCGTCGAGATCAGAGACGGCTGGAGGAACATGAGAGCGACCGGGGAGAATGCTCGAACCGCCGCCCTCATAGATGTAGTCGCCCAGCCATATGACAAGATCGACGTCGGAGTTGGCCAGGTCTCGGTGGGCCGTGAAGTAGCCGGTCTCCATGAGTTGGCATGAGCTGACTGCGAGCCGCACCGATTCTGAGGCTGATTCGGCCGTCGGTGTTGTCTTCGTTCTCCCAATTGGCGACGTGAACTCGCCAGCCTTGAATCGATAGTTCATCGTGCGGCCCGATGGCAGCGAATTGGGAATGGCTCGAACGGTGTGAGCGTCGCCAGCAACAGCGACGGCGGTACCGGTTGCCAGCAGCTGTTCGAAGGTCTCGTCTGTTGCGACTTCCCAAAGTACTGGCGCCTCAGTCGGAAGCTCAGCGTGGACGAGACGTGTCCAGAGAACCACTGATGTTTCGCCGGGGTCGCCGGATGCGACACCGAGTTCGAACGGGTCGTGATCGACATCGAGCGGAGGGACGGCAAGCGGCTCAACTAGCGCCAACTCGCCCTGTGCTTGTGCAGCGGTGCTGCCCGACCCAGTGGTCGTCGGTGACGCCGCTCCGTCTTGAGCCGTTTGGTCGACGGGTCGCGTGGTTGTCGTGTCGTCTCCTGCTGTGTCGACCGTGCAACCAGCCGCGGCCAGCGAGGCCAAGAGCGCGAGAAATCGTCGGCGATCGACGGGGTCAGACGGAGGCGTCATGGCTAGATGTTGTCGATTCCGACTCGAGCAGCCTCGGGCTCAGGCACATTCTCCGCTCGCAGATGAATCGCCGCTTGCTTGGCGATCGCGGTGGGCGAGCGCACGCCGCCTCGCCGGACGTGCCGGTAGACGAACGCGCACCCTGCGAAGCCAATGCCAATCAGAATGCCGCGCTCAACACGCGGCGATACGAGCAGCGTGGCGAAGAACGTGCCCCAGGCAACGGATGCGTGGAGGCGGTCGCTGCGTGTGAGGTCGACCATGGCCTTGACCTTGATCAGCTTGAACACTGCCGCAAAAACGATCGCTCCGAGCACCGACTTCGGGAGTGGCTCGAGCAATGGTGAGAGTGGTTGGAGCAAGAGAATGACGAGTCCGGTCAGGCCGCCTGCGAAGACGGTCCGCGCTCCAGCGAGGTGGTTGAGGGCCGAACGCGAGAATGAGCCGCCAACTGGGAATCCTCCCGCGAGTCCCGAGGCCATGTTTGCGACGCCCTGAGAGAACAGCTCCTTGGTGCTGTTCCAAGGTGTGCCCTCCTCAGCAGAGAACGTCCGTGCGATTGACGCCGGTTCGGCATAACCCACGAGGGCGATGATGATGCCGGGGATGATCAACGAGCTGGTTCGGTCCCAGGGGAGATCGAGCGAGAGCGTGACGAACCCGCCGGGAAGATCACCGATCGTGAGTCCGTCGTAGGAGACAACCCGGCTCCAGATCACACCAGCGATTACGGCGAGGAGTACCCCGGGGAACAACGCGTGAATCTTGGGAGACAGTACGACAAGGATCACGGTTCCCGCAGCGAGAAAGAGCGAGGTGCTCGACCAAACACTTGGATCGGTGATGGTTTGCCACGCGGCAGGCAGGACGCCGCGATCGCCTCGCTCGACGCCGAACATCGTCGGGACCTGCGAGCCGATGATCAAGATGGCGGCCGCACTGGTGAATCCGAGAACTGTCGAGTCGGTCATCATGTAGGCGACGACGCCCGCCCGCATCAGACCAAGCAGCATGCGGACCACGCCGACGACGAGCGCTAACAGAGCGGCAAGGGCGACGTACTCAGCTGTTCCAGTGGCCGCCATGGTTTCCAGGGCGCCGAACGTAAGCAGGGACGTGAGGGCGACGGGGCCAGTTTGAAGGTACGGAGACGAGGCGAAGAAGGCGGCGAGAAGCGGCGGGAGGGCGGCCGCAGCGAGGCCCACAGACGGTGGCACGCCGGCAATCTCGGCATAGGCCAACGACTGCGGAAGCAACACGAGCGCGACCGTGATGCCTGCGAAAACATCGCCCACAACAGGGCGCTCGAACCGGGGCGTCGTAGCCACCCGCCCATCATGACGGCT
>CALHCB010000212.1 GCA_937930695.1 uncultured Acidimicrobiales bacterium
GGCTACGACACGATGGGCGAGATCTTCGATGCTGGTCTGGTTGTCGACACGTTCCTTGACTACGCCAAGACGTTCGTTGACTACGTCGAGATCGATCGGCAAGGGTCATTGTCCAAAGTGCCGGTCGAACAGTATTCAACACAGAGCTTCGTGCCCCTCCCCGCAGAAAACTGATGCCTGAAAAGAACTGACGGCTGCAGGGAACTCCATGCAGGCCAAAACTTGAACTGGAGGGGCCCAACGTCGTTGCGACGGTGGGCCCCTCCAGCAGTCTTCGAGGGTCAGAGATGTTCAGTGATTAGGGGAGGAGAACCTGATCAATGACGTGAACAACACCGTTCTCTGCCTCGAGGTCAGCGGCAACGACTGTTGCTTCGTTGATCTTCACGCCGTCGCTGAGGTCGACGGTGATGTCGCCACCATTCACGGTTGCGACAGCGCCATCAGCGAGGTCCGTGCTGAGAACCTTGCCGGCGACAACGTGGTAGGTCAGGATCGACGTCAGGGTGTCGGTGTCGGCAAGCAGCTCTTCTGCGGTCAGCCCGAGGTCATCGAGCGCAGTTGCGAATGCCTCATCGGTCGGGGCGAATACCGTGAGCGGACCGGGTCCGGTCAGGGTCTCGACGAGGCCTGCGGCCTCCGCGGCTGCGAGCAGTGTGGTGAACGTTCCGGCCTCTGCTGCAATGTCAACGACGGTTGCGGGCAGAGCCTCTTCCATCGCCTCTTCTTCCATGGCTTCTTCTTCCATCGCATCGTCAGACGGCGGAAGAAGAACGGCATCGATGATGTGGATGACTCCGTTGCTCGCTTCGACATCGGCGGTCACGACGTTGGCGTCATTGATCTTCACGCCATCACTGAGATCGACAGTGATTTCCGCGCCGTTCACGGTCGCAGCCATCATTCCGTCGCTCAAGTCAGTGCTCAGTACCTCTCCCGCCACAACGTGGTAGGTGAGAATCGCGGTGAGCGTGTCGGTGTCTGCAAGGAGCTCTTCGGCGGTGAGACCGAGAGCGTCGAGAGCGGTGGCGAATGCCTCATCGGTCGGAGCGAACACCGTGAGAGGGCCTTCGCCCGACAGGGTCTCGACGAGGCCTGCGGCATCGGCGGCGGCAAGCAGCGTGGTGAAGCTGCCAGCCTCGGTCGCCACATCGACGATCGTGCCGGCTTCTTCCATGGCTTCTTCTTCCATGGCTTCTTCTTCCGTTGCCTCCGCAGCAACAGTGGTCTCGACTGCTTCGTCGCTTGCGGCGTCATCATCGGCGCATGCGGCCGCGGTCATTGAGAGAGCGAGGGCGAGCGCTCCGAACTTCTTGGTGTTGCTTGTCATTTCGATTGTCCTCCGAGAGGGCGACTATGGGGGTTTAGTGATAATTCGATGAGGATGCAGGAATGGATGCGCGGACTTCACAGATTTGTTCCTCCAGCCGATAGAGACGGGGTCGGGCCAGCCCAGAAATTGGCGAGCACGACCTTCGAACGATGAGCCTCTCTCCCACTTCCTTTCAACGCTTCGGTCGACTTGTCGCGGGGCTGGCCCTCGTAGCGACGGCCTGTACCCAAGACCCAACGGCAGTACCACCGAGTCGAGATGACGCAATTGCCTCGCTCATCGCCGACGGATCTTCAAACGACGTGGCCCAATGCGTCATCGGGCTTTTGTCCGGTTCGGTGGAGCCTGCCGCGGTTCTTGATCCGAGTCTGCGGTCCGGCAGCGATCAATTGCTGATCGAGGAAGCGACCGTGAATTGCGAGTTGGCATCGGACCTTCTCGCTGACGACGTTGCGCCACCGAGCGAGCTGGCGTTCGATCTCACACCGCAGATCTACGGAGATGATCCCGTCCTGGATCAGCTTTGGGACAGTTGCGAGGCGGGCGTTGGTGCGGCCTGCGATTCACTGTGGCGGCTTGCTCCCATCGGCAGTTCATACGAACGCTTCGGTGTGACCTGTGGTGAACGGTTCGAGGTGCTCGACTGCACCGATCTCGATCTCAGAGATCGAGATGCTGGTGGCCTTTCTGATGGGCCCCGCAACGTCAATGAGCCCACGGTTGGCCTCGCAAGCTGATTCTGAGCCGAGCGCCGATCTCTCGGATACGAAGAATCCCCGAGCAATAGTTGCGAGTTGGCCTGAGCCCCTCCACTCTGGGGGGATGCGCGGGCCATTTCGGGACAGGCCGCCCAGTGTGGCGGGCGACGACGTTGTGTTGCGCGTGCGCTTACTCGAGCAGCTTGCGGGTCGATTCGATGCCCGAGTTACCACTCTGATTGGTAGCGGCGGTTTTGGCAAGACCATGGCGTTGGCTCAAGCGACCGAACAGAACGCAATGGCAGGTCTCGGACGAGATGTCTGGATCGGGTGTGCGCACGGAGACGACCCGAAATCGCTGACGACCACGATCGTCGCCGGGCTCAGCGAAAGTTCGGCCGATGGAGTTGCGGCAGCATCTCGACTCGGCCCGACGGAGCAGGTCAGCCAAGCCGTCTGGAGTCTGGCACCGGCCGATGTCGCCTTGATCTTCGATGATGTTCACGAACTGGGCAACGATCCCGAGTGTGTCGAGTTCTTGACTTCGCTTGTGAAGGCTCTTCCAACGAATGGGCATCTCGTCTTTTCTTCGCGGGAGCAGATTCCGGTGCCTCTCTCGCGGGTTCGGTCCCAGGGGGAGCTGTTGGAAATCGGCCAGGACGATCTGGCGTTCGACCCGGCTGAGTGTGCGACGTTCCTCGATGTCGCGGGAGTGCACGACGTTGACATCGATGTCGAAGGCCTTCGTTGGCCAGCGCTCGCTCGACTGCGCGCCGACTCGGGTCTTGACGCCGCGATCGAATACATCTGGGACGAGGTTTTGGCAGGCCTCGATGCAACGAAACGAGAACACCTGGGGGTAATGGCAGCCTTTCCGTTCGTTGATGACGATCTCGTTCAAGCGGTGACCAGCTCGAACGCCTCGGCGGAGTCACTCTTGGCGGGGCTTCCGTTGGTGGATCGACGGCCCGATGGCGTGTACAAGATCCACGATCTTTGGCGACCGATCCTGGAAGACGAGGTGTCGCCCTCGCGGCGTCGCGAAGCGTTACAAGCAGGCGCTCGGCGGCTTCTGGACCGGGGCGACGTTGTTGCTGCCGGTGAGGTGTTTGCCATCGCTGAGGATCCAGAAGGGCTGACCGACACCGCAATTGCCTTGTGCAGTTCGCCGCTCACGGTGCTGCGAGTCGACGAAGCAACTCGCATTCTGAGGCTCCTTGCCGACGTTGATGTTGACCCTGGGCTCACGAGGGCCATTGAGGCAATCATCCACCTCGGCGAGTTTGAGCCTCGGGCTCTTACCACCCTCACCGAAGCGGCTGAGCTTCTGGCCGAAGGGGATCAGCCTCTCCTCGAGATTCACACGCTCTTCTTGACATCCCAACTGTCGGGTTTGATTCACGGCTTGCCACCGTCGCCCGAACTCATCCCGAGAGCTCGGGAGCTGATGGCATGTGATGATGAGGCAGCGGCGGCGCTCGCTCGGGCCATGGTTGATCGTTTCGAAATCTGTGAGCTGCTCGTGCAGGGGTTGTCGGACAAGGCGTTGGCTCGCCGTGACGAACTCCGGCCGTTCGGCGGGCCACGAGCTCGGATGCTGATTGAGACACTGCAAACCGATGCGGGGTGGCCCGAGCTCGTCGGCGACGGATCCTTGGCTGATCTCGGCGGTTTGGCTGCTTCAGGGGATCTCGAGATTCCGCTCAGTTATGCGCTTTGGATCCGCGGAGAGCTCGATCCTGAACAAGCCCTCGAGGTTGCCCAGAGCCTGATCGACCTTGTGTCGGTGCAGCGAATGTCGCACCAGACGGTTCTTTTGCTTGGAGTCGTGGCACTCGTCGCGATCGCCGCCGGTGAACCAGAACGGGCTCGGGCTCTCATCGCCGAGGCGAATGCCGATGCTCCCGATTTCGGTCCACGGCTGATGGGCTTCGTTCGGTCGGCCGAAGCCGCCATTCTTGTGCACGAGGGCGATGAGTCAGCCGCCCGGGCCGTCTTTGAGGGCTTGGTGGACCAAGTCCCTCTCGGCCAATGGCCGCCGCGGGTCTACCTCCATGTCATGGCACCGCTCTACATTCTGGTGCCGTCGTCGCGAGAGCTGTTGTCATCAATCAGAACCGGCCCGGCCCTTCGCCTGGTCATCGAGGCCGCGACGGCATTGGTCGATTTCCGATCGACGGGTAGCACCGATGCAGCTGTGGACCTTGATTGGTCTCGAGTTTCCACGCTGCGAGCCAATCTTTGGCCAGCGCACCTGACCGAGTTGGCGCTTGCTGCTCGAGAAGGGGGGAGCCGAGACGCCGAGCAAGTTCTCGAACAAATCGTCGGTCAGCGCAGCATTCTCGAGCACCTGGTCAACGATGGTGGAAAGGTCAAAGAAGCAGCAATCGCGGCCCTCAACGCATTGCCAGTCGGTCCCGGTTTCACGCTCCGGGTCAATGTTCTCGGACAAATGCAGATTCTGCGCGATGGCATCGAGATCGACGACAACGACTGGCAACGGAGGGAGAAGGTCCGACTCCTTTTCGCCTACCTGGTCCAACATCCCAGCGTCAGTCGGCGAGACCTTGCGGCTGCGCTCTGGCCCAACGTTGACATGGACAAGGCATTGGCGAACGTTCGTGCCAATCTCCGATTTTTGTTGCGAGCACTCGAGCCAGATCGCCCAACGGGGGCTGATTCCTGGTTCATCGAAACCGAAGGTCGCGTGATCACACTTCGTCGAGATCGATTCGAATTCGATGTCGATGACTTCGATCGGTTGCTCGAAGGCGCTCGGAAAGCAGATGGGCGGAGTGTCCCGGGTGAGGCACTTGGGCTCTACCAGAACGCCATCGCCATGTTCCGTAGCGACTACCTGGAGGAGAGCTTCCAGGACCCGTGGGCTGAGTTCGAACGCATTCGATTGCGCTCCGCTGCGGCGTTGGCCTCGACGCGCGTAGCCGAGCTGCTGTTGGCCAAGGGTGAACCTGAGATGTCGATCAGCGCAGCGAGTTGGGCACTCGGGTGTGAACCACTGCTCGAACGAGCGCACCGTGGCCGTATCCGAGCCTTTCTCGCTCTGGAGGATCGAAACGCGGCGAGGCATGCAGGTGCGCTGCTGCTTGATGCGGTTATCGATGCGGGAATGGAACTCGAATACGACAGCGTGAAGATGCTGGAGAATCTGGGGCTCGAGCGTCCCGAGGTTTAGAGATCAGGCCAACGCTTCGCAGCGGGGGAGCGGCGCTTTTGGCCGGGCGCAGGACCGAGGGCCCAACGACGCCGCCATGCACCAGCGTCGGGGCCGCTGAGGTCCGGGGTCTCGCCAGCGTGAGCACGCTTGCGGGCCTCCCACCAACCTGATCCGAATTCGTCCGCGAGTTCGTTGATTCGAACTTCGATTCGCTCGGCAAAGCTACGGGCGTCTTCATCGACACCGGGCTTGATCGGCTGGCCAAAGACCACGGCGCATCGACTGCGCTTTGGCCAGTTCTTGCCCTTGGGGAGAATGCGACCTGTGCCGTCGAGATACGTCGGGATCACCGCGATGTTCGCCCGCTTGGCCACGAACGCTGCGCCAGGTCGATGCTTGCGGCTCCAACCGTCGGGGCTGCGGCCACCCTCGGGGAAAATCAGCAGGTTGTCGCCTCGCTTGATGGCGCGTTCTGCGTTCTTGATGGAGAGCTTGGACAGCTTCGTCCGTTCGATCGGAATGGCTCCGATGAACAACGCCGAGAGCGCTCCCGAAAGACGGCTCTTGAAGAAGTAGTCGGCCCCGCCGAGCGGCGCCAGGTCTCGGCGCAGATGCGCAGGAATCGTCGCCAGCAACAGTGATGTGTCTGCGTGGCTGTGATGGTTGGCGGCAAAGATCACGGGACCTTTGACGTCGGTGAGCCGATCAGCACCGACGACTCGTGGCGACCCGTAAATCCGGATCGCCGGTTTCATGAATCCCCACACCGTGGCGCGCCGTACGAGCTTGCCTGCTGAGCCGGTCGCCCACTCGGTGTCGTAGTGCACACCGGTGCGAGGAGTCGGCACTCGTTTGTCAACGCCCTTGGGAGTTGCAGGAGGGTCGACGATGAAGCGGAGCCAACGCATCAGGTGACGTCCGCCATGAGGATCGGTGGATTGTGGAGGTGCGTCACGGTGGGCTTCGGGCCGACGACATCTTCTGCCATCTCCAACGCGTCGTTCAGGGTGGATGCTGGCTTGAATCCGAGGCGGCGAACCGCTCGATTGTCGCCGCCGACCACGATCACGCCTCCAAGATGCTCGAGTGCATGGCTGCACCAGTACCACATATAGAACGGATGAACGCCGTGATAGGCGTTGCTCGTTCGGTACAGGTGTCGATACCACTCATCTTCAGCGAACTGCTTTTCGTACTTGTGGGCCATGACGACTGGGTCGGTCGTGTCTGCCAACACCTGCTCGAAAAAGTCGATGTAGCTGGGGTGATGGACGGGGTGGAATTCCCACGGCGTCGGATGGCTCATGATGAGCACGCCGCCCTTGCGGACAACGGGCTTGCCTCGATACAGGTTGAAGAAATAGCCGAGTCCCTGCACCGCAACAAGAATCGGATTCATGATCGAGTTGACGTTGTAGGGAGAGAGATAGGGGAGACCCATCGTGACGACATCGGTCTGGCCGGCGACCGGAACCAGATGCTGTTTGTAGACCATCTCTGTGGTCTTCTTGTGCACGGCCTCAACCTCGCCGGCCTGCACCGAGGTCAGCTCGTAGGGTGCCTTCCAGCTGTGAAAGGCCTTCCGGCGTTGCGGTGCAGTCATCCGCTTCAGTCCTGCCTGCATCGCACTGAATGACGCACGATCTTTCATGCTCCATTCCCACTCGCGCTTTTGCAGCATGGCGAGCGGACCGTCGTAGCCAAACATATTGGTGTTGACGGTGGTCTCGATCTGGAAGATTCGCGGACCCTGCGACTTGATGATGTCGCCCTGGCGCCAGTTGGATTTATGGAGTTCGGAGTTCTCCTGATCCATGAAGCTGGTGGACTTCTTCATGGTTTCGGGATTGTGGTGGCTGCGGACACCGGCGTAACCGGAGAGGCCAGTCGCCGTGCTCTTCCAACCGCCATCCATGCTCACGAGGTTGATGTTGACGTAGACGACAAGATCGCTCTCTGCCGCCCGGCGCTGCATCTGCACCGTGTCGCCATGATCGGTCTCGCCGAGAATGACCATTTCATCAGGGTCTTCGGCGTCGAGGTTGTAGAGCAGCCCGTGTGGAGCGAAGGCTTCGTACACCCGGTCGCCGACCGCATGACGGAGCTCGGACTCGGTCATGCGTCGATGCAACGCCAGCGCAGCGACGATGTGGACGTCGTCGACGCCGGCCTCTGCGGCCAGATCGAGTACGGCCTCGATGATGCGCTGGCGTACGTCCGGTCGCTGCATGGGAGGCAGTGGCAACGAGATGTCGTCGAATGCGATCGTCAGCTTCATGCCCGGCGTCAGCAGGGTGGGCAGCGGGTCTTCGTCGATTGGATTGAGAAGCGCCTGGGTGATCTCGCCGTCGGGGTCTTTGAGCCCGTTCAAGGGCTCGCTGGGATAGATGACGCGGCTGCGACCGACGGGCAGCTTCTCCATTCGGAAGCCCTCACCATGATGGAAAAGGATGGGCGGAGTCTGTCGATCGACGTCGAGGGTGAACCCCGGTCGTGGCGATGGACGATTGGCAGGGGCCATTTACTGACGACTCTTTCGCAAGGAGGGGAGAGGGGCGAGCGGAAGGACCCGGTCTGGGCCCCCGGCCGCTTTTGACCAGTACTCGATGAGCCAGCCGCGCTTGATGGAGATTGACGCGAGACGGGTCTCGGGGTTGACGGCGACGGGGAATCCGACGGCGTCGAGAAGAGGAAGATCGGACGATGAATCGGCATAGGCAACCGACTCGGCGAGGTCGAAATCGTGCGTGTCTGCGTAGTCCCGCAACGCTTGGGCCCGGACTTCGCCGGTCGGCGGAACGGCAAGGAGCTCGCCGGTGTACTTGCCGTCTTTCACCGACATCTCGGCGCAGATCACGTCATCGAAGAGAGGGCGAAGGGGATCGACCACGATGTTCAACGCTCCGGTGATCAGCACCGTGCGATGACCGAGGCGCCGATGTTCTCGGACTCGGCGAACCGCAGCCGGGAAGGCCTTCGTGAGGATGTGATCGGCGAGCAGCTCGGTTGCGAGTCGATCCATCTCGGCGACCGACGCACCGTCGTAGCGGCGGTAGAAGTGTCGCAGGAAGTCGGTTCGATCGCGGCGATCGAGTGCGAGCAGCGACGGCCCTTCCTGAAGGGTCTTCATGATGAAGCGAAGACGATCCGAAGGACCAAGGTTCTTGGTCGCCAACCAGGAATAGCTGAAGACGACGTTGCTGGCGATGATCGTGTTCTCGAGGTCGAACGCCGCGAGATGTCGCTCGGGAGCGAGGACTCGGTTGCGAAGCCTTGTGGTGCGGGCATCGGGGTCGCTTCGTTCGGGCGTGGTCTTGACCCTGGCGTGTTCGACGACTGATGGAAGATGCACCTCGGTGACGTAGGTGTCCCAGTCGACGACCGCGGGGTCACAACCAAAGGTGGTTTGGTCGGGTTCAGTTAGTCCCTGATGCAGGGTGAGCAGATTTTGGACGCCATAGAGGGCCTCGCACTCGGCGTATGCCCCATAGATCTTGACGTAGTCGCGAGCTCGATCGACCTGGTCCTTCTTCTCTTCGATGTCGGCGTTGATCATCGCCTGCGTGCCACGAAGCGGCAGAAGCTTGAGCGCCCGATCGGCTCGATCGAGACTCTTGTGGGCCCGTTCGAGTTGTCGCTCGACCGCACCACGGCCGGGAAAAGAGAACTGGGCGACAGCGATTGGTTGGCCCTTGCGGTCATAGAGCGGACGTTCGGTGAACCACTCACTCACCAACTCGACGAGCTGTCGATACTTGAGCGGATTCCGAGTGCCAGACGCGACCTGGGTGATCGCGACGCGCTCATCGATCGGCACCGCTCCGGCCGCAACATTGATGATCGCGGCGACAACGAGGTCGACGGGAATCACATCGACGACCCCTTCAGGCACTCCAGGAAATTCCTTGAGAAGCCCTTGGGCGTAACTGATCAGAATCGGCTCCGCCATCCGGAAGCCCTTGATCCAGCCGGGGCGGGGCTCCATCCATGCGGACTCAATGATCGAGGGTCGGACGATCGAGACCGGGACGTTGCCCTTGGATTCGACGAGTGCTCGTTCGCCAAGCGCCTTTGTGTACGCATAGGAGTCCGGCCAGCCCAATGAGGCAGCGCGTGCTCGTCCTGCTTCGACCAGCTGCTCACTGACCCACCGAACCCGGTACTGCTCGGTCTTCGCGGCCAACAGCGGAGTGCCCGCGGCACCGAGCTCGTGACGGGCTCGCTTTCGGAACTCGTCAAGACGGCCGGACGATCGGCTGTCAGCATCGAAATCGGCTCGGGTGCGTCGAGCTGCCTTGACCTCGGCTCGCCAATCCACATCAATGTGGAACGGAGAATCCATGAGCAGCTGTTCAGGAGCCGATCCCCGTCGATTGCCCGCGACGTAGCACGTGCTGACCGCAACGAAGTGAGGGCTGACATCGAGGTCCTGGAGGGTTTCAACGATGCGGGTCGGACCGAGCAGATTGACTTCGACGGCGCCATCGAGGGGCGCATCAAAACTGACCGTGGCGGCGGAGTGGATGACAACATCGCAGGACGCGAGTTGTGCTCGACCCTCGTCATCAAGACCAAGACCATCGGTCGATACGTCGCCGGCAATAACGGTGACTCTGCGTTCGATCTCAGCCCAAAATGAATCCGCCTTGCGGGGTGTCTCGCCGCGCTCCTCGATGTTGCGGTGGAAGGCGTCGTTGCGGAAAATCTCGCGGCGAGCTCGTTCAGCCGGCGACGACTTTTTTCCTGGTCGGACCAGGAGCACGAGCTCACAATCGGGAACGGAGCGAATCAGTCGCTCGACGAGCGCCGTTCCCAGAAATCCGGTTGATCCCGTGACAGCAATACGTTTGCCCGCCAACTGTCCGGCGATGCCGACCAGGGTCTCCGGATGTGAGTTCGGGGGCGCTTCAGTCATCGATCCTCTACCATTTGGTAAGTGGATACCAAGTCTAGGGTGATTGAGGCCGCAACCACCGCGTTTTCGGAACGAGGTTTTGCGGGAACGTCGCTTGATGACTTGGCCAAGATGGTTGGTCTGACCAAGCAGAGCATTTTGTACCACTTCGGATCCAAGGACGGATTACTGGAAGCAGTTCTGACCGATGCCGCGGGGGAGCTTGCTTCCGTGCTGGAAACCGCAGCCACGAGCTCTGCGCGTGGCTTGCCACGGATCGAGGCTGCAGTGCGTGCGTCGTTCGGACTGGCAGTGAGCCGTCCCGAACTTCTCGGGCTGCTTCGAGAGGTCAGTCGGCTGGGCGCTCCGCGGTCTGATGTTGTGATGTCTCGGCTCGCGCCGCTCATTGACGAGGCGCTTGTGGGGCTTCAGCGGTGCATGGACGACGGCTTGTTGCGTCAGTCTGATCCTCAGATCCTGCTCGCTTCCTCCTATGCCGCCGTAACGGGAGTGGTCACCGATGCGGGAGCGCTCGGTGCGGTGGGACTGGAGCTTGATCTGCGGGTCGCGGCACGGCTTCGTCGAACGGTTCTCGACTTCTTGCGCGCTGCAGTCGAAGACGAGGGGCCCTAGCGTGGCCAGGGTGGCACCACAATCAAAGGCTGTAGCGGCGAGTTGCGGCCTGGCGGCGATCTCCATTCGTTCCAAGGCGTTGGCCAGAGTGGCAGCGACGATCTTGAGTGTTTCGCTGTTGGGGCTCGTCGTCGGCGTACCAGCGGCCGGGGCTCAAGAACCATGCGATGCCGTGTGGACAGATAGCTCTGAGGTCGACGTTGCTGAGCTTCAAGCTGTCGTCGCCGATCTTCCGCCGGAGGCCGACTGGGTTGTGCGAGCGTATGTGGGCATCCCGGAAGGCGGTTTGGACTCTGTCCTCACCGACCTCGTAGCGAACTGCTTCGACGAAGGGCCTAGCGGGCGTCAAGCCGACGTGGCCATTGTTGCGGTCAGCATCGATGGGCGCGAGACGCAAATTTTCTGGGGTGGCTTGTGGGAACAAGCGCTCGGCCGAAACGCACAAACGATCATTGATGGTCCGATGGCTGACGAGTTCCGAAATGGGGACTTCACCGCAGGATTGGCTGTTGGTCTCGAAGAGACAGGCGCCCTTGTCCGACTGGCAGCGAATGAGACAGCAGCGGATTCGGGTCTGGTTGAAGGCGAGACCCCGGCAACGAACGACGACGCTGGCTCCGCCCCATCTGTTTCGGTCGATACCGGGACAGACGAAAGTCCTCCTGCCGGCCTGTTGCTCGGCGGACTGGCTGCGGTTGCCGTTGTCGGTGCCGGCGGGGTCGGAGTGAGCAGGCGTCGCAAGCTCGTCGGTCAGCGAAACGCTTTGGAATCACGGGCCGCGGGGCCTCGCACCGAAGTCGGTGTTGCACGGGAGAGGTCGGCCTTGCTTCTCAAGCAGTCCGAACTCTGGGAACCAGTGTTGGCGGGACGAACGCTCGACGAGGTGCGCCAACGTCGCCACGAGGTCCGAACAGGGTCGATCGAGCTGGAACGGGCCGCTTCGCTCTTCCGCCAGGCCGTCCCTGACGGCATTGAGAAGGCTGATAGTGAACAGCTCGCGACCGGAGCGTCTCGGCTTGACGAACTTTCATCCACCATCGAACAGTTCGGAGGATCGCTGAATCGACTGACCGCACTCGGCGATGAACTCGATCGTCTTCGAGTCTCTCTCCCTACAAAGTACGAACTCCTCGAGTCAGAATTCGCTGAGACAGGGACTCTGGCGGAGAAACGCCGGACAGAAGGCTGGGTCGTTGATCCGATTGTGACGACACTGCACGCAGCCCAGAGCCGCCTGAAGGCCGTGGACCTCGATGCGTTCACCCTTGATCTACTCGTCATCTCCGAAGAGGTGGAAGACCTCGAAGATCAGATGTTCGCGAGTCGCCACGACCTCCAAAGCCTGCCGGATCGATTGGCCGGCATGCGCGAGTGGGCTGCGCGCCTTGTCGATGCGGAGCGGGCTGAAAAGTCCAGAATTGCCCACATCGAAGCTGTCTTCGCCCAGCTCGCGGCGATTCATGCTGACGAGAGCTGGCAGCCCTACAGCGACAACACGGGCATTGCCGCCAATCATTTGGAGCGGGCAGGACAGTTGCGAGAGGCGGCGATGGGGGAGACGTTGTCGGCTCAGGATTGGGAAGCAGTCTCCCGCTCCTTGGAGCAGTCGGGTCTGGAGCAGATCGAAGCCGACCGTCGACTCGACGAACTCGACGTTCTGCGGGTGAATCTCGAGTCAGCCCAGCGGGACGCGGCCACGATCCTGCAGACCGCAACAACGGAGTGGCAAGAATTCGCGGGCTTCGTGCAGAGCAATCGGGCCGATCTCGAGCCGGGCTACGTCGGGTTGGTAAGCGAGGCGGAGAATGCACTGATTGGTCTGCGACGAGAGCTCGATCAACGCAAACCGAATTTCCTTCTCGTAGCGCAGACTGGGACTCGACTCTCCCACAACTTGGATGCCCGACTCTTCGAGGCAGTCGAGGAGCAGCAGCAAGTGCAAACGTTGCGACGCGAGGTCGACCGCCAGGTCGATCGGGCCGATCGGGCAATCGCTCGTGCCAATGCCGCCAAAGGTTGGGAGCTCATTGCTTCACGTGACGGTCGAGCGATTGATCAACTCGAGGAGCGACTTCGCACGCTCGCGGCCTATGACCCAGACACGGTCCGACCTGATCATCTCGACTCGCTCATTCGTGAAGCGGAAGAAATCGCCGACGATGCGGTTCGAGTTCGTGAGCGAGTGATCGCTCGCCGACGGCGCAACAACACCTGGGTCATCGTCGGTGGCAGCGGTGGTTTCGGCGGTGGCGGCAGTGGCCGGTCCCGCTCTGGCGGTTTCGGCGGAGGTGGCGGTGGCGGCTTCGGCGGATTTGGTGGCGGCGGTGGTGGCGGCTTCGGTGGCTTCGGCGGAGGTGGCGGCGGCAGCTTCGGCGGCGGATCAGCTGGCGGCAGCTGGTGATCTGATGGGTCGATCCGTTCGCAAGTCGGAGCTGATCAACGCTTCGTCGTACGCTTTTCTAGCCGTCGCTCATTGCGTTCGAGGGCGAGCTCGACGAGCCGATCGATGAGCTGCTCATAGGGCAGTCCTGAAGCTTCCCACAGTTTCGGGTACATCGAGATTGGCGTGAACCCCGGAATCGTATTGAGTTCGTTCAAGAGAGGTCCGCGTCCGCCCTCTTCGTAGAAGAAGTCTGCTCGCGCCATGCCTTCGACGCGAAGAATTCGGTACACCTGCTTGGCGAGTGCTTGCAGTTCCTCTTGGACTCCTGCAGGGAGCACCGCGGGAATCTGATTCGTCGACTTTCCGTCGAGGTACTTGTCTTCGTAGCTGTAGAAATCGTCGGCAGGGATGATTTCACCGGCGACCGACACATCTAGGTCGTGGTTTCCAAGAACAGCCAGTTCGATTTCTCGTGCGTTGACCGCTTCCTCGACCACGATCCATTCATCAAATCTGAGCGCAAGCCGAATCGCTTCATCGAGTTGCTCTGCGGAGTCGGCTCGGCTCACGCCGACCGACGAACCCATGTTGGCCGGTTTGACGAAGCACGGCAGCCCGAGATCGTCGATCAGATCGCCCAAGGCTGCATCAAGTTGCGGTCCGTTCTCGCTTGGCCAATCGAATTCGTTGAAGCTGCGCCATCGGGTCTGCGGGATGCCGGCTGCGTCGAGGAGTTCCTTGGACTTCGCTTTGTCCATGGTGAGGGCTGAGGCGAGGACGCCCGCTCCGACGTACGGAACGCCCGAGAGTTCCAGTAGACCCTGCATCGTGCCGTCTTCGCCGAGCGGTCCATGGAGGAGTGGAAGGACGACGACCCGCTGAGTTGGATCGGCGGTGGCGGTGACTGGTGCGAGGTCTGTCGCTGGTCCGCTCGGGCTGAGTTGGGGCGGCAGGGCCCGTCGCCCGTCGGACAACACCGCGGCTGCTTCTTCAGCAATGGACCACTGGCCGTCGCGGTTGATTCCTACCGGGACGATGTCGTACTTGGCCGGATCGGCAGCACTCAACACATGGCTCGCGGTCGTACATGACACGTCGTGTTCAGCCGATTGGCCACCGAACAAGACGACAAGTCGGATGCGTTGTTCATGTTGGCCGTCGTTTTCGCTCACTCGAGGAGCGTAATCCCGACGAGGGTGTCACCGCCTGTCGGTATTTGGCGCTACAACCACCCGTGTGCGATTCCTTCTTTCTGACATCGCGACGGCGGTCGGCGGAACCGTGATCGGTTCTCCCGACGTGGTTGTGGCGGGTGCGACTATTGATTCTCGGGACGTCCCTTCGGGGTCGTTGTTCGTCCCGATCGTGGCTGAGCGAGATGGACACGACTTCATCGGGTCAGCAATGGATGCCGGGGCAGCGGCGTATCTGACCCAGGACTCCAGCCAGACGCAGGGCCCGGCCGTTCTTGTTGAAGATGCGGGAGCCGCGCTGCTCGAGCTTGGTTCTGCGGCTCGGCTCCGGTTGCCTGAGCGCGTCATCGGCGTGACCGGATCGGTCGGGAAGACGTCGGTCAAGGATCTGGTTGCAGCGGCCATCGGTGCTGGCGCAACCGTTCATGCCAACGTTGCGTCGTTCAACAACGAACTTGGGTTGCCGCTGACACTGATCAACGCTCCGGATGACGTCGAGGTTGTCATCACCGAGATGGGGGCGCGAGGTGCTGGCCACATCCAGTTTTTGTGCGAGGTTGCCCGCCCGACCGTCGGCGTCGTCACTCGGGTGGCGCAGGCACATACAGAACTCTTCGGGTCGATCGAGGGAGTGGCCGAGGCCAAAGGAGAGCTGATCGAGTCGTTGCCGTCCAACGGCACTGCTGTTCTCAACGCCGACGATCCTCGGGTTCTTGCCATGGCGTCGCGGACGTCGGCTCGGGTTCTCACCTTTGGTCATGAAGCCGGAGACATTCGGGTCACCAACATCGAGCTGGATGAGAGACTGCGCCCCTCGTTTCTTCTCGAGACGCCGCTCGGGGCCCGATCTGTTCGCATGTCTGTGGCTGGCAAGCACATGGCGATCAACGGCGCCGCCGCGGTCGCGGCCAGTCTTGGGGTCGGACTCGACCTCGACACCGCGCTGTTCGGGCTGGAGAGTGCCATGCTCTCGAATCATCGGATGGACGTGGCCGAACTGGCCAGCGGAGCGGTGGTGATCGACGATGCGTACAACGCCAACCCCACGTCGATGCGAGCGGGGATGGAGGCTCTGCTGGCGCTTCCCGTTGACCGTCGCACCATGGTCGTTGGTGTGATGGCTGAACTCGGAGACGAAGAAGAGTCCGAACATCTGGCCATCGCAGCTGAGGCCGCGTCAGAAGGCATTCGCGTTGTCGCAGTCGGGGCACCGATCTACGGCGTCCAGGCGGAGCATGTGGCGGATATCGCCGAGGCCCGCGAAGTTCTTGGAGTGCTGGGCCCCGACGACGGCGTGCTGGTCAAGGGGAGCCGTGTTGTCGAACTCGAACGGCTGGTCGAACTGCTGTAGGCGATCCTCGCGAGATCCGCGCGGCTGGGCACGAGTCGGCCTACATTCGCCCGCCATGACTGCCATCCCGTTGGGTTCAACACCAACTCCTGCAGCTGCCCCGGCGACCCCGGTATGCACGCCTGAGTACAACCGATTTGGCGTGTTTGCCGAGTGCCCCCAGTGCGGTGGTTCGATGGCACCCGAACATGCTCACTACCGTTGCGGGTCATGTGGATGGCGCGACTCTTGCTGCGACTGACGTGAAGCGCTGGATTCTCGGCGCTCGCCCGAAGACGCTTCCCGCGGCCATCGTGCCGGTGGCCGTCGGTACTGCGGTCGCAGCAGGCTCGACCGATGTCATTTGGTGGCGGGCCGTTGCCGCGCTGTTGGTGTCGCTCGCACTGCAGGTGGCAACCAACTTTGTTAATGACTACGCGGACGGCCAACGCGGCACCGACGACGACCGAGTAGGCCCCGTTCGTTTGGTGGGAACAGGACTCGCGTCGGCGAAGGAAGTGAAGATCGCTTCCGCACTTGCCTTCGCCGTAGCCGGTGTGGCGGGCGGTGCGCTTGCGGTTGCGGTTGGCCCCGAACTGTTCGTTGTCGGAATCGCCTCGATGGTGGCAGGGTGGGCGTACACGGGGGGTCCGAAACCGTATGGTTATCTCGGCCTCGGTGAACTCTTCGTCTTCGTGTTCTTCGGACTGGTCGCCACCACCGGCAGCGCGTATGTGCAAAGCGAGAGCATCGAAGGGCTTGCCGTGTTGGCTTCGATCCCCGTTGGGCTCCTGTCGGTCGCCCTCCTCGTGATCAACAACCTTCGTGACATCCCCGGTGATACCGAGTCCGGCAAGCAAACCTTGGCCGTGCGTATTGGTGATGGGGCGACGAGGCGCCTCTATGTCGGGCTGTTTGTCATCACGGGCATCACCATCGCTGGTGTCGCAATCGCCCGCCCGTTCGCTGCCATTGGGCTCATCGGCCTCACACTTGCGGCCTCGCCAATCAAGAAGGTGCTCGGCGGGTCGCTCGGCCGAGATCTCATCCCCGTTCTTGGAGAGACTGGGCGGACGCAGATGGTGACCGGCTTGCTGTTTGCGCTCGGCCTTGCCCTCGCGCTCTGACCTCGAATCTGAGGAAAACGTCAAAGAGTCATCTCTCTGAGTCTTTGGCCGATGGGACGGTGTGGCATCGCTCGATACACGCGGTTCTCAGACTCTCGCCAGGAGTACTGGGCCTTCGCGCATGCGCAACAAGAAGCAGGAGAAGATCGTTGCGATGATCGACGGGTACGAATCCGTCATCACGCTCTCTTCGGCGATGGCCGCCGTCTTCTACGTTTGGCTCGTTCCCGCCGTCGCATCGATTTTCGTTGCATTGATCGGGTTCGGAACCGGACGCGATGTCGACGAAATGGCACGATTCTCCGACCTTCTCCGCACTGTTCAGGCTGCGCAGGGCGCGCTCGGCCTGTTCACCGCGGCGATGTTCGTCTACTGGGTCTTTCGGGCCCGAGAGAACGTGCGGCGGCTCGGTAAACGCCACAAAATTGGAGTCGGCAAGATCTTCTTCAAGCACATCTCTGCCCTCGGCCTCGTCTTGGTCGCAATCGTGCTGATCGCCTTTGTGCCGTCAGCGGCATTGTTCGGCGTTCTGTTGTTGATCAGTGCGGTGGTCTGGATGAGTCTGATGTTCAACATGATGGCGATGGCTTCGCTGCGTATGTTGTGGCGAACCAGCTCACCGCCGACTGGTTTGGAAGAGGGCTTGCCTCATCTCGCCGTCATCTGGTTGGTGTCGTGGATTCTGTCCGGCTGGACGGCTGGGACGCTGCAGCCTCAGCAAGCGTCGTACACCCTTCAACCCTCAACCGCCGCCGTGTTCTTGGTGTTGCATGCGCTGTCACTTGCCGTGGCTGCCGTCGCGATCGCTCGGCTCGTGGTGCAAGTCGCCGCTCGCCAAGACGAGCGTCTGGGCGTCCTCATCAGTCATGTCGATGGTGACGGCCTCGATGACGAAGGGCCTGCGGTCACAAGCGACCAGATTCAGCATGCGTGGGAAGAATCCAACAACTTGGTGGACTTCAACCACTAGGCCAACACAGCGGCGGGGCGTGATGACGCCAGCCTTCTGACCGAGACGATTGCCCCGAGTCCGGCGCCAACGACGATGACCGATGCCCATCGACGGTCTCCAGATGCATCGGCCAGGATCCCGGCAACAAGAGGTCCGACGGACCCGGCCAGAAGCAAGGTGGCGCCGTAGAACCCCATGGTGGCCCCGAGATTGTCGTGATCGAAGAGTTCGGTCGCCCGCATCCCCTGGAGCGGACTGAATGCGCCGATCCCAAATCCGGCAACCACGGCAAAGATCACGGCGACCACTCGTGTGCCGGAGATCGAGAGGAGCGCTCCGCCCGCTGTGATGGCGACGAATGCCACGGTGAGTGCTCGATCGATGCCGAGTCGCTCAACAATTGGGGCGAGCGGGAGCCGACCGCCCAGCTGAGCGAATCCGCGGAGCCCAGCCATCGTCGCCGCGGTCGTCGCCGGTAGCCCGGCGGCAGTCCTGGCCGGGACTTGATAGACCAGCATCGTCGACATGGCGATGCCGCCGAATGCGATGGCAGAGGTCAGGTACCTCGGGGCGCCGGGGGCGATCGTCGATCGAACGATTGCCGCAAGAGGCGGACGTTCGAACGACTGGGCTCGCGTGGTCGGAAGGGAAAGCGCCGCGATCCAGAATGCCGCGGTAGTGATCGCGGCCAGAACCCGGACCGTGTCACGCCAGCCGACAGCGTCGACGAGCACCGCGGTTGACGGCAGGAAAATCGCCGATGCCAGTGCTCCCCAAATCGTCAGAACGGAAATTGCGCGAGTCGAATTGTTCGGGTTGAGCCGAACCGCAGTGGTCATGGTGACGTGGTAGAAGCCGAGTGAGCCCGATGCCCCGAGCCCGACCGCCGCGCCGAGAACGAAGACGACGACCGATGTGGCCGTCGAGGCGACGAAGAGCCCTCCGCCTGCGAGGGCTCCGGCAAGACAAAAGACCACTCGGTGCCCGGCACGATCGAGGAGTCGACCTCCCAAGAGCGATGTCAGTCCAACCACGACGGTCCCAGCGGAGAACGAAGCTGTCAGGCTCGATTCCCGCCACCCGGTATCGGTCTTGATCGGGTCGAGCAGCACACCGAACGCGTAGTACCAGGAGCCATAGGCACAGATGGTGAGAAGCCCCAGAATCGCGAGCGAGCGATGGTCAAGGTCCCGGGCAGCACGCGGTTCAGTCACCTGGTCTCGATCATTTTGGCAAGCGACTCACACGACGCTGGCCATCATCTCGAGCAACTTCGGCGGCCCGGACACGACAAGTGTGTTGACGACGGATTCATCCCACTTGGCGAGGTCATCGCGGATCTTCTCCGGGGGTCCGATCAAGGCCACATCTTCGACCATGGCTGTTGGGACCGCTGCGATTGCGCCCTTCTTGTCACCTGCGAGGTAAAGCTCCTGGATCTTGTTGCAGGCATCCTCGTATCCCATCCGGCTGAACACATTCAGGTGGAAGTTGGCCTCCTTGGCTCCCATACCTCCGGCATACAAGGCGAGCATCGGGCGGATGGCGTCTGCGGCCTTTTCGATGTCGTCGTTGGGCACAACGGAGATGACGGAGGCAATGTCGAAGTCGTCCATCGTGCGACGAGCGCCTTCTCTGCCGAATCCCTCATTCAGTGCATCGGCATAGAACTGGTTGTCCTTGGGGGCGAAGAAGAGAGGCAGCCAGCCGTCGGCAATTTCTGCGGTCATCGCAACATTCTTGGGTCCTTCGGCACCGAGGTAGATCGGAATGTCGGTGCGTCGGGGATGAACCGTGGACTTCAGTGGCTTGCCGAGATCGGAGCCCCCCTTGTAGGGAAGGTGGTAGTGCTCGCCGTAGTACTCAACGGGCACGTCCCGAGCGACTATCTGGCGAATGATCTCGACGTACTCACGAGTTCGGGCCAGAGGTTTCGGGTACGGCATGCCGTACCAACCCTCGACAACTTGTGGGCCCGATGCACCGAGCCCGAGACGAAAGCGACCGCCCGAAAGATGGTCCATGGTCATGGCAGCCATGGCCATGGCTGCAGGGGTCCGAGCGGAGATCTGGCAGATCGATGTGCCAAGGCCGATGCGTTCGGTGGCTGCCCCCCACCAGGCCAAGGGTGTGAGGGCGTCGGAGCCGTAGGCCTCTGCGGTCCAGATCGAGTCGTAGCCGAGATCTTCTGCCGCTGCGATCTGTTCGGCTGCGCCTGCCGGTGGTCCAGAACTCCAGTACCCCATGCCGAGTGCAAGTTTCATCGTGTTTCGCTTCCTCACGTTGCGGTCCAACTCCGGTCTATCAGGTTGGGACTTGGCGCCCTAACCTGGCAGGGTTCAGCTCCGTCCGATTCGCGAGGTCTTCCCCCAACTTGTCTACGCACTACGACACGCTTGGGGTCACTCCTGATGCGCATCACGATGAGATCCGACGTGCGTATCTCGACGCGGCACGGTCTTTTCACCCCGACAAGTTCGTCAGCAGATCGCCAGCCGATTCCCAATCAGCTGAGGACGCGATGCGGCGGGCAAACGAAGCATGGCGGGTGCTTGGAGATCAGGAGCGACGGGCTCGATACGACGATGCCGCGCGGGTGGCTCGTGGCTCCGCCTCGGATGGGCAGAGCACCGGGATCCATACCGCCGATGGCATTACGAGGATCGACCCTCGGCTGCTCGATCCCAAGTTCTTGTCCGACCGCCGAGATCTTCAGAACGAGAAGCTCGATGCCACGCATTCCTCGATTCTCCGTGTCATTCCCGTGGTGGCGTTCTTCGGGATCCTCATTGGGATCTTCGTGTTCACGGCGTACGCCCGAGGCTCCTCGAGCACCGCACCCACCGATTCGACCGTGCCGGGCCCCCGAATCGGTGTCGAGGCTGGCGCCTGCGTAAGGATTCAACAGGGCCCAACGTTGATCGAAGTGCCTTGTACCGGAGTGATCGATGGGCGTGTGCTCGGTGCTTTTGAGCCCGGCGGATCCTGCCCAGCATTGACCATTCGAGAGGTCGAGCTTTCGAACGGTGTGACGACCTGCCTCGGCGCCTGAGGATCCAGAGCTAAGTTTCCTCCATGGATTTCCGCGAGCACCGACTTGTCGACCTGGCTTCAGACGTAAGGTCCGGGAATCGGACTGCCGTCGAGCTTGTGCAGGGTTCGCTCGATCGGATCGATGAGGTGGATGGCCAGTTGAATGCGTTCGTCGTCGTCGACCGCGAACGAGCACTGGAAGACGCGGCGGAGATTGATACTCGGCTGGCCAATGGCGAGGGCGTTGGACCACTGGCTGGAGTGCCCCTTGCAGTCAAGGACCTCGAGGACGCTACAGGGCTCCCAACTCGCCTGGGATCGGTGGTCTCAAGCGACGGACCAGCTGAGGGAGATTCCGTTCTCGTTGCCCGGCTTCGAGCAGCCGGGTGCGTGGTTGTTGGAAAGACGACCACTCCGGAACTCGGCCACAAGGGTGTCACCGAGAGCCCGCTGACTGGTGTCACGAGAAATCCTTGGGCGACAGATCGTTCGCCCGGTGGGTCCTCAGGTGGAACCGCGGCAGCGATTGCGTCGGGCATGGTCCCGCTCGGGACCGGATCTGACGGCGGAGGATCGATTCGGATACCCGCTGCGTTGTGTGGCTTTTCGGCGATCAAGACGACGCAGGGACGAGTGGCGAATGGTGGCCCGAATCCACCTGGCTCAGGTCTCTTTACGGTCAAGGGGCCGATGGCCAGAACGACGACCGATACCGCCTTTGCCCTCGATGTCTGTGTCGGTCCTCATCCAACGGATCCGTTCTCGCTCCCACGGTCAGGCGCCCCTTGGTACGACGCCGTCTCGAGCACCTTTCGATTGCCGAACCGAGTTGTTTTCTCACCAACCATGGGGTTCGCAAACGTGGATCGGGAGATCGCCGAGGTGGTGCAAGCCGGCGTCGATCGTTTGGAAGGAGCAGGAATCGAAGTTGTGCGAGTAGACGACATTTGGACCGAGGACCCACTCCGACCGTGGTTCACCGCGTGGGCAACGCTGCGGGCACGAACCCAAGGGCACCTGCAAGGCACCCCTGATTGGGAGAAGCTCGACGAGAGCCTTCGTATGCAGATCGAGCTCGGACTTGGCGTTTCGGGGGTCGAGCTCGCAACGGCGCAAGATGCCATGTACGAATTCAGTCTCCAGCTCGATGCCGCGTTTGAGCAGGCTCCGTTGTTGATTACGCCAATGTGCGCTGGTCAGACGCCGTTCGTGGGAAGCAATGGCACGATCAACGGCGAAGCCGTGGCGAGCTGGGTTGGGTTCAGCTATGGGTTCAACATGACTCGAAATCCTGCCGGAACTGTTCGCTGCGGAATGACGGCTGACGGAATGCCGGTCGGTATGCAAATCGTGGGGCGCCAGCTGGATGATGTGAGTGTGCTGCAAGCGATGGTGGCCTTCGAGCAGGTTCTCGGCAGCGAGGACGTCGCTCCGATCTGACGGAATCGACGCAATCCGAGCACGCGTGGAGCCTGCGTGGTGTCGGTGCTGCGGCCTGCCGGTAAGGTGCGAGTTCCTTCGGACCGTTAGCTCAGCTGGCTAGAGCGCTCGCCTCACACGCGAGAGGTCACAAGTTCAAGTCTTGTACGGTCCACGTCACGTCGGGTTGCACGCATTGAGCGAGTCCCGTAACGCACACAATCGAAGTTCGACCGCGAAACGACCCGCTCCTTCGGAGAGGGTCGTTTCGGCTTTTCGGGTGCGGCCGTCGCGAATGTTGTTTCGGACCGCAGATGAATCTCTGCCAGCCACGACCGTGCACTCGTTCCTGCTGAGCAGCGAGAACTAGGGTATTCGTGACAAAGTGTCGTTTCGGGGTCGGTCGTGAGGCTGCCCTGTTGTCGGGCGACCGGCAGTGATCGAGTGGCGGTACCCAACAGGTACCGGGGTGCTGTTTGATCACTCAAGTTGTTTGACACTTCCGCTGGCCCGCGCTTGTGGCGCGACAGCGGCGGTCGAAACGAGGGGATCACGATTGAGCGAGGTCATGAGGGAAATGTCAGGGCGAAAAAGGGCGGACGAAATCGATTTTGCGTTCTGGAGATCGCTTCTCAAGTTCTCCAAGAGCGAGGTGCAGGCAGGCAATCCGGTGCTCTCGCTAATCGGGGCCGCTGAGCCGTCGATCGTGACCACATTCGAACGCTCGGGTTGGGAGGTGCGAGTTGTTTCGAGCATTGATCTTGCTGCTTCTGCCGGGGACAATCAGTTCGATCTGATTGTCGCTGCGGATGCAGGACACTCGATTCTTGCCCAGGTTGGGGTTGGCCAACTTCTTGGCTGGAGCCACGACGCGCTGCGTCCGACGGGGCATCTGGTCTTTTTGGCAGAACGCGCCCATCTCGGCGAATCGCTGCCTGGCGACGTACTCGAGGATGCCGAGGCTGTCGGGTTCGAATCAGTATGGGCCGCAGCGCCTTCGGCTGTTGATGTACCCATCAGCGGTCCGGAGCGGCACGAAGAGTGGATTTTCGTCGGTCGACGTCCGTGATCCCTGCCGCTGACAGCGTGCGATTGACCCTGCTTCAACATCTGTCATCAACCTAAGCCATCTTTGCGCCGATAGACGAGCGTGGACCTTTGGATCCCACGTTCGGACGTATCAGCGTTCGTCGAAGACACTTCAGATGCTCTGCCCTCGGTCGCCGCGGTGCGGCGCCGAGTTTCGACGCGCCTCGACGAACTTCTGCTTCCGGCCGAAGCTGCAGTAGCGATGCTGTTCGATCAGGCTGCACATCCGGCCATTGTTCAGGAGTTTCTTGCGACGCAGTCTGAGCTCTCTGACTGGCTCACGCACATCAGTTCGCCACGGTCCCGCCACCTTCTGGCCCGTTTGTCCGAAGGCCTGGAACGCCGGTCTGAACTCGGGACCTCCGACGCTTCCTGGGCAGTCGAGGCGGCCGGTCTCATCGAGGAGATCCGCAGCGAAGTCGCAGTCGCCAACGGCGACGCATCGTCCGGCTCCCGTTTGCTCTTCGTCGGGCAGGCGTCCCCTGAGCTGGATACTGCAGTCTGGGCCGCGGTCTCGGCCGGATTCATTGTCGAACATCGACATGAGGTCGTGGGAGCCGACGAGGTGGATGTCGTTCCCGATCTTGTTGTGATCCTTGGGGTCAGCGATCTCGGGTCCCTCGACAGGTTGCTCAGAGATGTTCGTGAGAACTTCGCTGTGGCATCCACAATTGTGGCGATCGAAACCGACGATTTGGACCACAAACTGCACCTCGGTAGTCAGTGTGACGTGCTGCTGACTGGGGTACTTCGCCCGCTAGATCTTCTGGAGGAGGTTCGCGATCTACTCGCCCGAGGCCAGACGGATCTGCGGGTGGTGCAGATCGAGTCAGCAGACGGCCCCACCCAAGACGAACTTCGCTCCGAGGGTGTGAAAGTCGATGCCGTCTCGGGAGTTGAGGAAGCGTTCGTCGAACTCGCCTCTGGCCGGGCGAACGCCTTGGTCGTGACGTCATCTACGCCTGGTGAGTTCGGAGATCTCATCGCCCTGGTCCGGAGTCGGCCCGACACTCGTCGGGCCGCAATCGTCGAGAGTGTCTCGCGGCGCGAAGGGGCATCGGTCATAGGGGCTGACGCCGCCGTGGTGTCCGCGATGTCTCGTCGAGCTGACTTCGAGGTGCCCATCGGCGCCGGGGCTTCAGCGGTGGCTGAAGCGCTTGTCGAAGTCGTCCGCAGGAGAAGCGAACTCGGAGCGCTCGCTCGACGAGACAGTCCAACTGGTCTTCCATGGATGAGCGGACGGACCCGAGGTGAACAGCTCTTGTTGTCGGCACAACGGCAGCAGCGACCGGTCACGATGGCCCTGATCCGGTTTGATGCGACAGTGCCTCGAGTCGACATCGATCGTCTTCAATCGGATCTCGGCCGTCAGTTTCGTGACAACGACGTCGTCGTGCGTCGAGGCTCTCATGAGACGCTCGTACTTGTGGACGGGATTGGCAGGCGAACTGCCATCGCTCGCCTGGGATCTGTGACGGAACGATTCGGTGGCGTCGGTTCGCGCACGAGCGTCGCCGAGTACCCCTATGACGGGCGCGACTTCGACACGCTGCTGACTGCGTCAGAGGCTGCGCTCAACCGAGCGAACGGGCACGAGACACCAGCGGTGATCGGCATCGATTGGCAAGAAAGTGATCTGCGTTCCAATCACGACATTCTGCTTGTGGAGCCCGACAAGAACATGGCAGCAGTTTTGCGTGCCGGGCTTCGGCGAGTTGAGGTGAGTTGTCGAGCGGTCGGAACAGCGGACCTTGCCCTCGAGGAACTTCTCGATCCGACCCAGCGAAAGCCTCGCCTTGTCGTGCTCGAGTTCGACCTCCCAGGACTTGATGGCCTTTCTGTTCTCCGGCAGCTCGACCGGGCAGGCGTTCTCGATCGGTTGAACGTGATCATGGTCGGTTCTCGAACACGTGAATCCGACATCGAGGCCGCTTTTGAGCTCGGCGTGATCGATGTCGTGCGCAAGCCGCTGTCTCCACAGATAGCGGTTCGACGATTCCAGCGGTCGATGAATCGATGAGCGCGCTCGTTCTTTCGTGTTCAGTTGCGGCGTCATTGGGTCTGCTCTATATCGCCGTTGGTGTCTTACACACGTTGGTCGACCGGCGTCGTCAACGACACGAGGACCGCTTTCGCACTGAGCTTGCAGACCGAATCAGCCACGCGATCACTACGGATCTTCCCCCCGTGCGCATCGCCCGGCGTTGGCTCGGGCGAGATCCAAAGGTATTGCAGGACTTTGCGATGGGGCTGGCCGGAAGCGGCGTGGAGCGAATCAGGCGCGATGCTCAACAAGCGGGTGTTTCGGATCGAATTCGTCGTCTCGCGGGACGTCGGTCCTGGCGAGCTCGGACACGAGCAGCTCAGCTGCTTCGGCTTCTGCCTGACGATGACCCCGTCGTGCCAGCGCTTTTGTCTGACCGTCGCGCCGAAGTCAGTGCCCGAGCGCTGGACAGCATCGGTGTTGAGGCCGTTGGCCTTCACATTGGGTCCGTCCTCGATGCGTGTTCCGCTCCGGATGTTGCGACACGTTTTGCGGCCCAACAGGCGCTGCTCGGCTCCGACGAACGGGTGATTGAACCACTCATTGAAGCTGTGTACGCAGCCGGATTCGGCACGCTTCGCCCTGAGGCCGTGAGCGCGGTCCTGGGGGCATGTGCCACCGTTCTCAACGTTGACGTTGCCCAAGCCGTGGCAGATCACTCCTGGAGCGGGAGCGTCGAGCACCGCCGTCTTCGCGTCGCTGTCTTGGCAAACGGACTCTCCGCGGGAGCCGAAAATGACTTGGTCGCAATGTTCCAAGACCCACATGGATCCGTTCGGGCTGCGGCGGTGGAGGCAGTTGGGCGACTTGGAAACCCGATGTTGGCGTCGGCGCTGGGTCGATGCCTCGAGGACCCGGTATGGGAAGTGCGTCGGGCGGCGGGGGTTGCACTTGCAGGCTTGGGCCCGGCTGGTGGCCTGATATTGCGCCGACAACTGAGCGGTCCTGATCGTTACGCAGCCGATATGGCAAAAGAGATGCTTGATCGGCGAGCACTCGGCCAAGGATGGGCCGCGTGAGCATCGTCCTTGTCGTCGCTGTCTCGCTCGTGACGTTCTTGCAGTTGATCATCGTCGTCTCGGCGGCGCTGGAACTACGCGGAGCCCACCAACTGCGTCAAAACAGGTTCTGGCAGCGGGTGCTTGCTGCTCCCTCTCCGCCGCGCATCACGGTGCTCATGCCTGCGTACAACGAAGAGATCACGATCGTTGACTCGGTTCGTTCGAGCCTCTCTCTTGCCTACCCAGATCTCGAGGTGGTCGTCATTGATGATGGATCGCCGGATGGAACGCTCGACCAACTCATCGAGGCGTACGAACTCGTGCCCCTGCAGCCGATCTTTCGACGCTCACTGCCCACAGCGGAAGTGACCTCGATGTACCGCTCACGCGTCGATCCGCGATTGGTTGTTGCTCGCAAAGACAATGGTGGCAAGGCGGACGCGCTGAATGCGGCGATCAACATCGCGACCGGTGATCTCGTGTGCGCCATCGATGCAGACACTCTGGTCAACTCGGACTCGTTGCAACGTCTGGTCGTGCCCTTTCTCGATCGTTCCGATGTCGTCGCAGTCGGCGGAACTGTTCGGCTCAGCAATGGCGGCATCGTCGAGACGGCTCGGGGACTGCGGCCGGGGATTCCTCGCAATATTTGGGCGGGATGCCAACTGGTTGAGTACACACGCGCCTTTTTGATCGGCCGTCTCGGCTGGAATCGTCTCGGCGGAAACCTCATCGTGAGCGGTGCGTTTGGTGTCTTCTCGCGCGACGCGGTCCTCGCAGTCGATGGATATGCCCACGGGTGCGTCGGGGAAGACATGGACCTCGTCGTGAGGCTGAGGCGACACGGGTATGAGAACAAGACTGCGGGGCGTATCGAGTTCTCCGCGGAGCCGGTGGCCTGGACAGAGGCGCCGGAGAGAATCCTCGAACTCCGCAACCAACGAGATCGATGGTTTCGAGGCTTGCTCGACGTGCTAGTTCGTCACAAGCGAATGATCGGCAACCCTCGGTACGGCTCAGCGGGAATGATCGCGGTCCCGTACTTCGTCGTTGTCGAGGCCCTCGCCCCGTTTCTCGAGGTCATCGGACTCGGCCTGCTTCTGTGGGGGATCTGGGACGGTCAGGTTGGGACGGGACAGCTCGCACTTGTTGGCGCGAGCTATAGCGCCGGAGTCATCCTCACGATGGTCACGATGATCATGGACGATGTGGCCTTCGCAACCTTTTCGAAGTCGAGCGATCGGGCCGTTCTGTTCTTCTACGTCCTGCTCGAGCAATTCGTATTTCGGTTCGCCACGATCTGGTGGCGAATGCGAGGAGCGGTGCGCTTCGTGCTCGGTCGAAACGACTGGGGCAAACAGAATCGGCGAGGCGTTACTCGAGCATGAGTTCCGAGGATCGGTCCTGAAGATCGACGGCATCGGCCACGAGCTGGCTGATTGCCGGCCGGAGAATCTGGTGGAAGAACTGTTCTTCAGGAGTGTCTGAGAACTGAGCTGACATCCATTCGCCGCCGGCGAAGGAGCGGAAGGCGAATCCGGTTTCGTCCTGCAGGCCGTCGGCCGCAACGTAGATCGTGGTCGGCGTGGTGATGACACCCGGCCACCGTGTCGGCAATCCCGCAGCACGCAGAACTTCGGCACCTTGGTCATTGGTCGGTATCTCAAGCCAGCTCTGGATGTCCCCCGTCGTGGGTTCAACCAACTCGAACCATCCGGAGAACGGAGCGTGGTTCCCACGGCCGCCGTCAAGTGTTCCGTCGAATGTGGGCAGGAGCGAGGTGAGATGTGTCTCGTCGAGCACGACGACCTGCGATGAGGGGTTAGCGGCCCCCGCACGGGTCGTGACGAACACGATTCCCGGCCCCTCATGGGACCAGGCTTCAGTACTCAGCTCCCTGATCAGGGGACTGACCTGGGCGAGGTCCTCTTCGGATCGGCCGATCCAACCAGACGAGTCGAAGCCGAATGCGTCTTGGATGTATTCCGAGGCGTCAACGGGCGTTGGATCAGTCGTCAGCGCAAACTCTGCGTACGCGGGAACCCCATTTGCGATCCATCGTTCGATCTCGGCCGCCATGGGTGTTTGGAGCGTGGGTGAGATCAAGGTTCGGCCTGCGTCATCGATGCGGTACTCCTCGTTCACGTACACGCCGTCGCCGTCGGCCAGCACGATCAAGTCGGGTTGCTCTGATGGCCAATCGCCGAATGGCAGGCCGCCTGGTTTGGCACCTACGTGATCAGAGCCCAGCTCGAATTCGATTCGTTCGTTGGTGAGAATCCGATCGAGTACGGCATGTTCGGCGAACCGATCATCAGCAACCGATACGTCAAAAACGAGCAGATCGAGCTGATAGGTGGGCTGGGCACGCCACATGAGGTGCAGAGCGGGGAAGGTCCCCACGATCAGGAGCACGACGGCTGCGAACAGCGTGCGGCGAGCGATCATGATCAACTCCATGTCCATCTTTCGACGTGCGTGATGATTCTCTTGAGGGCGAAGGGAAAACTCTGAGCAACCCGCCCTCAAGATGTGGTGCCATTGTGCCGAACTAATCCTTGTGGTAGCAGCGAGAAGCAGCCCAGGCGACGGGCGGGCGACTGTGACTCGCGCTACCACGATCGTTCTTGGCCTCGTTGCGCTCCTCGTTGCCGCGAGTTGCGGCTCTCAGCCGCCCGCCACGCTGGCCAACGAGCCGTCATGGCCATCCGTCGATCTTGGTCCTGCGCCTCGCACCATCGACGGACTGAGTCAGCTGGCATCGATCGATGGACAGACGTTCTCGGTACACACCAACAGTGGCGACCTCACGTTCTTGCCAGGCGTCAATCTTGGTTCGAGCGTGCCTGGCCATGCGCCAGGGGAGTTGGCCGTGACCGCGGAGCACTATCGGGAGTGGTTCCCCCAGATTGTCGACGCCGGATTCCGTGTGTTGCGGGTCTACACGATCTTGCCGCCCTATTTTTACGAAGAGTTCGCCGCCTTCAACGAAGCAAACCCAGAGAATCCGCTCTATTTGGCTCACGGAATCTGGGTCCCAGAGGAGCACTTCTATGAGGCTCGCGATCTGTGGAACCCGCTCGTTCGCGATGCGTTCCACGCGGAGATACATGATGCCGTCGGAGCGGTGAACGGTGACGCCGAGATTGCTCCGCTCATCGGACATGCGGACGGGATCTACACCGTCGACGTCTCACCCTGGCTGATCAGCTGGATCGTCGGGGTCGAACTGGATCCGGAGATCGTTCACGAATCTGAGGCCGTCAACGGTGATCGGTCCTTCGACGGGGAATTTTTCTTCGCAACTGACAACGCCTCTTCGACTGAAGTGTGGCTTGCTGAAGGCATGAACTTGGTGGCCCAGCTTCAAGCCGAGAACGGCCGAATGGTGCCGCAGGCCTTTGTGAATTGGCCAACCACCGATCCGCTGGTGCATCCAGATGAACCGCTCGAGACCGAAGACCTCGTCGGCGTGGACGCGAACCACGTCCTCCCTCACGAGAGTTGGTCAGGTGGTGTCTTTGCGAGCTATCACGCCTATCCGTACTACCCGGACTTTCAACGCTACGAAGCAGGCATCGTCGACTTTGAGCTCAACGGTCGACCCGATCCATATGCGGGCTATCTGACAAAGCTGCGAGACCACCATTCGACGATGCCAACAATGGTCACCGAATTCGGTGTTCCTTCCGGCATCGGGAGTGCTCACTACGGTCCTCTCGATCGCAACCAAGGCGGGCATTCCGAGCAAACGCAAATGGAGATCAACGCTGAACTCATGCAGGTGATCGCGGATCTCGGTCTTGCTGGCGGCTACGTCTTTGCGTGGACGGACGAGTGGTTCAAGTTCACGTGGAACACCATCGACTTCGAACTTCCTGGCGACCGTCGAGCGATGTGGATGAATCCCTACACCAACGAAGCCCACTTCGGCCTCGTCGCTATGGAGCCAGGAACGTCACCGACCGTCGTTGTCGACGGTCGCCCGGATGAGTGGAACGACAATGGATCTCAAGTTCTGTACGAGGGCCGCGACCATGTGCGAGAGGTACGTGCTCGCCATGATGAGGGATTTGTCTATCTGCTTCTTCGATTCGACGAACGCGATGTTTGGGAGGCTGAACCGGTCACGGTCGGATTCGATGTCATTGATGGTGGTGCAGGCCAGCTCCCGTCAGGGACGCCGGACCTCACCAGCGATTACGCCGTTGTATTTGGGTCGGACGGTGAAGCCTCGCTGCTGACCGCCGGACACAGCGACCCCTATCGGCGGTTCTACGGAGCGCACTTCGAGTTCTTTGATCAGCCGCTCGACGAACTGGAGATCGGAGCAGGGAGCTGGGCCCCGCAGACGCTCATCACCAATCGACCGCTCTGGAACCCGCTCAAGGGCGAGGTTGAACCAGCAGAGACCGTCGTCGTCGGTGCGCTCGTGCGAGGGACGTCGGACCCCACAGACGAGCGGTTCGATTCTCGAACGGCGTGGGAGGGGCGTGGCGAGTTCCTCGAGTTGCGTCTGCCGTATCAAGGCATCGGGTTCTCTGATCCCTCGAGCCGATTGGCTTCAGTGATCGATCTTGACGGGCGAGTCACAACGGAGCCCGTCGATCACATCGGACTCGTTGTCGAGGCGGGAGGTCAGACGTACTCACTGGCCGACTATTCGTGGGAGACCTGGCAATCTGTGACGTGGCACGAACGTCCCAAGCGAGGTATCGAGGCCGTGTCCGCGGTCTCGCGGACGACAGAACAAGCGGGCTTTCGCGTCGAATGATGTCGGCGGTCCTGCTCGGTCTAACGTTCTCCTGTGGCCGATACCTCGACGCTGAGTTCCCGACGCATCAGCTTGGATGACCCGCTGTCTGTCCAGGAGTACTTCCACAGCCGTGGTTGGACCGACGGTCTTCCGGTCGTGCCTCCGACACCTGATGCGGTCGCAGCGTGCCTGGACTGGGTAGGGCTGCCGGCCGATCATCTGGTTGGCGTGGAGCCGGTACGCGGCCGAGCCCTCACTGCGGAGAAGGTAGCGATCAACGCCGTGATGGCGGGCTGCCTTCCGATGCATGTACCCGTCGTGATCACCGCGGTGACGGCGATGCTGGCCGAGGAGTTTCTCCTTCACGGGACGACCGCCAGTACTGGGGGTTCTGCGGTTCTTCTCATCGTGAACGGTCCGATCCGGAACGAGATCGGTATGGACGCCACGTTCAACGCGCTTGGTCCGAGCGACCGGGCATCGACGTGCATTGGTCGTGCCGTACGTCTTGTTCTTGGCAACCTGCTCGAAGTCCGACCAGGCGAGATTGATCGTTCGACCTTTGGGCACCCTGGCAAGATCAGCTGGTGTCTGGCAGAGGACGAGGAGAACTCGCCCTGGGAATCACTTGCTACCGAACGGCTCGGAGATCCCCATGTCTCTGCAGTGACTGCGATGGCTGCGATGGCGCCTCGCCAGGTGATGAACGAATGGACGACCGAGCCCGAGCAGATTCTCGACACGTTTGTGGCGGAAATGCGAGCAAACATGCGTCACTATTCGATCTGGCCGGGCAACTACGCCATTGTTCTGCCTCCACAACTTCGCCAGCACTTCCAAGCCGCGACATGGTCCAAGTCAGATATTCAGCACTACGTATTCGAAAAGGCTCGTATCCACCGTCGAGAGTGGGCCGATTGTGGAAAGCGTGCGGTGGTGGGTGAAAAAGGCGATCAAGAATATGCCGCGTTGCCAGATCCCGAGCACTTGATCATTGTCGCCGCTGGCGGTCCCGCCGGCGGATTCGGGGCAGTCATTCCGCCATGGCTCGGTCACAAGTCCCGCGCTGCGACCGTCGCGGTCGGTGCATGTACAGACTGCTGAGGAAACAATCATGACGATCGAAGTTCTGGATCCGAGTTATGGCGACGAGACCCGTGAGTTCTCGCTGGCCGGGCGCCCTGCGTCGCTCGCCGATGCAACCGTTGGGTTCGTCTCCAACGGCAAGCAGGGGACTGGCAGGTTCTTTGATGCACTGGAGCGTGAACTCATCGACAGCTTCGGCATCGGGAGCGTGGTTCGAGAGGTGAAAACGAACTACTCAGCTCCTGCTGATCCGGAGATCATGGATCGAGCCAAAGAATGGAACGCACTCGTTTCTGGGATCGGCGATTGAGGCAGTTGCTCGTCGTGCAGTTTGCATGACGCCGTGTCGGGCGAGTGTCTTGGGGTTCCCTCGGTCGGGATCATGACCGAGAAGTTTGTGAGCGCTGCTGAGCTGATGGCTCAGGTTCTTGGAGCCACCGCATACCCGTTCGTGACCATCGAACATCCGATCAGCAGTGCGACAACCGCAGAGCTGGCAGAGCGGGCTCGCCGAGCGGCAGAGCAGGTCGTCGACCTCCTGCTCGATGGCTCCGAAAACCCGCGATCGTAAGGGCTTCAGAAGTTTGCCCAACGGGTGTACCCGCTTGACCTAGCGGAATCCTGTCAACATTTTCGAACCAACTCTTTGAAGCCGCCGTCAGAGAGACAAACGATCCGTTCGAAAGAACACGACGCAAGGGCACCAACATGAGTGGACGACTTCGCCGAGGACCTTTGGCCTCTGAACGCAACACAGTGGTGGTCGCGGGCTTGGCGCTTGCGCTCCTGGCGTCGTCGTGCGGGAGTGGCGACGGCAGTGCTGTCGGAGATGGCGACTCGGTGCAAGAACAAGCCGAGAGCACTGTGCTGCAGTCCGACAGTCCGACCGAGTCCGAGGACGATGGTGACCTTGGATCGTCGCTCGATGAGTCGCCGAGTGAAGCTGAGACGACCACCACCACCGAAACAACGACAACCCTTGAGGCGACAACCACCTCGACGACCGAGGCAACCACAACAACGCTGACGGAAAGCGCCGAGGCAATCGCGGGAACAGGCAGTGCGCTCACGCCCAACATTGGACTGTCGGACCTGCAGGCAGTCGTGACCGACGTGATGGGGCCGACCGTCGACGTCTCGGCTGAGGCGAGCCGTCTCGGATTGTTCCCGGCGAGCGTGCCGACACTGGCAGACGCCTCGATCAACTCGACCCAGATGGAGATGTATCGGGTCGGCGAGGAGAACCTCCAGCACAGCAACCGCATTGGCTATTGGACCTCGGTTCCGATTGCGGAAGCGATGGCAACCTATGAGGCCGAGCTCATCGCGCAGGGGTACGAAATTCGCGATACGACCAACCAAACGAATAGCGATGGGTCTGAGGCAGGCACGATTCGGACCAACCTCGAAAACGAGGGCGACTACACCACTCGGTCTCTGCAAGTCACCTTCCGAACCGGCGACTTCGAGGGAACCACGATTGACCTGTGGTACCAGTCCGGTGATGTTTTTCTAGATCAGCTTTCGCTCTACAGCGGGTGGACGTCGAACGGCCCGATTCCTGCCGACGGCGAACTTCGTGGGGCGAAGGTCGTTGTGACGCCCTTCGGCGATCCACAAAACCCAGATCGGTTGGCAGCGTGGAACAGCGCCCACTGGTACCACTACGACACTGATGAGGAAGCCGTCCGAGCCGAGATCGGCGAACTACTCAACGGCGGGGGCGAATATGTCCTTGACGGCGATCTGGAGTCATCGAGCTTCAATCTCACGTCGTCGCAGTATGAGAAGGGCGGATCCATGGTGATCTCAGAATCCGGCGAGCGCATCATCGTCGAGCTGAAAGGCAGCTGGAACTTGTCCTGAGGCCAGATTCGCCGTCGGGTAGCGTGACACGATGTCTGATCCGGTGGTTGCACAGCTGAACGAGCTCGGGCTCGCCTTCGAGATGGTTCCATGCGACCCGGCTCTGGCTGATACAGCGGCGTTCTGTGAGGCCTATGGCTATGAAGCCCAAGACTCTGCAAACGCCATCGTGGTTGCAGGTAAAGCCGATCCTGTCAGTTTCGTGATGTGTCTTGTATTGGCCAATTGTCGGCTCGATGTGAACAAGGTCGTGAGGAAGCGCATGGGAGTTCGCAAGGCGTCGTTCGCCTCGGCGGATCAAACGATCGAACTCACGAGCATGGAGATCGGCGGCGTGACGCCATTTGGGACGTCGACCGATCTCCCGCTCTGGATCGATGCTGCGGTGATGGAGCGGGAACAACTCATCATCGGTGGCGGAAGCAGAGACCGGAAGTTGCTCGTCCCTCCAGCAACGCTCGCTGGTCACCCCCGCGTCGAGGTCGTGCAAGGTTTGGCCAATCCGATCCCGCTATGAGCGATCGGACGGGTACTTCGCCAACAAGAGCATTGGGCTGATCGCCATAATGGCGGCCATCGCCCACCAGCCCGTCTGAAACTCTTCGAGCCGCTGTCCGACGGGGGCGGCACCGATGATGGCGGTGGTAATCGCCACGCCGAAGGCAGAACACGCCATGCGGGCCATGTTGTAGGCGGCGTTCGCAGCACCAAGCTGGGCTGACGGAATGTGTCGCAGCGCCGCCGCGTTTGCTGGCCCAAGCATGAATGCCATACCGAGGCCGATGGCTGCTGTGCCAGGGAAGAACGCCCGGAAGTAGGTCTCGTCTGGGCGGAGGCGCCAGGCCATCCAGGCCGTGCCGATCGTGGCCATCGTGGCTCCCAGCACGAGGAGCTCTCGATAGCCATAGCGATCGACGAGGCGGCCGGCGATGGGCGTGAACAACACCAACGCAACGGGTCCGGGGGTCATGGCGAGCCCGATCTCGAGATTTGAATAGTCCCAGACGTCGCTCATGAACAACGGGTAGAGAAACCACGTGGCCGACGTGGATGTCGAGAGGATGGCGCTTGCGATAGTGACCACTCGGAAGCTCGGAATTTTCAAGAGGTCGAAGTCGAAAAGCGGCTCGTCGTGAGTAAGCGATGACCGAACGAACACAACCCCGCTCACCACGGCGATGACGGCGATCGCCAATATTCGGGGATCGCTCCACCCCCACGCTCTGCCCTGCACGATCACGAAGGTCAGCCCGCCGACGGCGGCCGTGCCCATCGTGGCTCCGAGGATGTCGAGTGGGGGTGGGTTCTCGGCAACAAGTCCCGGACTCATCACCCGGCGGGCGCCCACAATCGCGGCGAGCGCAATTGGAATGGCGATCAGGAACACGACACGCCAGCTCGAGAACTCGAGCAAGACGGCCGCCACCGTTGGGGCAGACGCTGCGCCGAGCACACCCATCGATGACCACAGTGAAACGACGGACCCATGTCGCTCTTGTGGAAACTCGGGAAGAACCGCAGCCAACGATGCCGGAATCATCATCGCAACGCCGATTGCTTGCACGACCCTGGCGGCAATGATCAAGTCGATGGTGGGGGCAACGCCGGAAAGTCCGGCACCGAAGGCAAAGATCGCAAGGCCGTTGATGAAAACCTTGCGCCGGCCTCGCCGATCGGCCCAACGTCCGCCGAGCAGCATGAAGGTCACCTGGGTGACGTTGAACGCCGAGATCACCCAGGAAATCTTGGCCAACCCGGCACCGGCGAACTCCTCTTCCAGCACGGGGACGGCGATGTTGGTTGCAGTTCCGACAAAGGCGGCCAACAACATGGCAATGGCAGCGACACCGAGTGCCTGATGGGAACGAGAGATGATCGCCGAAACCTAACGCCACATGTGACTGCTGACACCAACGTGGTGTCGTGGCGGAGACAGTCAGCGGGTTGATGAACAAACACGATGTTGTCACGAAGCCAAGCAGGGGAGATGCTCGTGGTTCCGACAATTGTGCTCAATCTGGCGTATGTCGCCCTCGTCGCATCGACGTTCACCCGCACCGTGGTGTGGCTGCGACTCATGATCCTTGCGGGTTCATGCTTCTTCATCACCTACGGGCTCCTCGTAGGCATCCCCTCGATGGTGTT
>CALHCB010000213.1 GCA_937930695.1 uncultured Acidimicrobiales bacterium
TGCGCGGCACGCCTGGCCTGATGGAACGGCGTTCGCGTTCGCCGGAACGCTGGCTGCGACCGGAGGGGAAACGATCGACGGAATCTTCGTCCAGCTCGTTGCGGACGCTGCGACATTCTCGCTGGTGGGACCGGGCGACCACGTCACCTGGTCGACCGCTGGCCTAGCGGCGGGAACAAGCCCCGCCTGAGCACGTCCACAGTGCGGAATTCGCCTGCGCCATTCCTTCCCTGAACGCCTCGATGCGTCTAGCTTCCGACCCATGTTGAGAGACGTCATCATCACGTGTGCGATCACCGGCGCGGGCGACACCGCAGACAAACATCCCGAACTCCCGATCACGCCGGTTCAGATCGCGACCTCAGCACTCGAAGCTGCCGACGCCGGAGCGGCGATCGTGCACCTCCACGTGCGCAACCCGGAAACGGGCGTCGGAGTACGAGATGTTGACCTGTACGAGGAGACGGTTCGGCTCATCAAGGCGGAGAACTCCGAAGTGATCATCAACCTCACTGCCGGGATGGGCGGCGACCTGATGATCGGCCGCGAGGATCCCATGGCGTTCGAAGAGGGCACCGACCTCGTGAGCGGACTTGAACGCCTTGCTCACGTGGAAGCAATTAGGCCAGACATCTGCAGCCTCGACTGCGGATCGCTGAACTTTGGCGAAGGTGGATCGGTCTATATCAGCACGCCGGACATGTTGCGAGACATGGCAAAGCGGGTGCGCGAACTCGGCGTGAAGCCCGAGCTCGAGGTCTTCGATACGGGCAACCTCTGGTTCGCGAACACGCTGGTCGACGAAGGACTGATCGATGATCCCGCCTGGATCCAGCTGTGTACGGGTATCCCGTACGGCATGCCGAACGACGTCGGTCTGCTCGCCGCACTCGTAAAGCTGATGCCGGAGAACGGTCAGTTCACCACCTTCGGTATCTCGTCGATGCAGATCCCGTGGGTACCCCAATCTGTGCTGCTCGGCGGACACGTTCGCGTTGGGCTGGAAGACAACCTGTATCTCGACCGAGGGGTTTTTGCGTCCAACGCAGATCTGGTCAACAGGGCTCGAGAGATCATCGAGCGGATGGGTGCTCGGGTGCAATCGGTGGATCAGACCCGCGAAACGTTGGGACTCTGAGTCTTGGATTCTGAGCTGGTCAGTTGGTGGTTGTTTCTCGCCAGTGCCGTCTTCTTCGTGGCCGTGGCTCTTCGTGAACGTGACGTGCTGTCGTTCATCGCGGCAGCGTTGTTTTTTGCGGCGTGTGCCGTGTATCTGATCGGACGAAATCGCAGTGACTGACACCCCGACAAGCGAAGATCCAGTGACCAAGACCGTCGGCATTGTGGCGACCGGAGTGATCGGCGGCGGATGGGCGGTGCGCGCGCTCGCCCGAGGATGGGACGTCGTAGCGTGGGACCCGGCCCCAGAAGCAGAGGCACGGCTACATGACTACGTGGCCCGAGCGTGGCCCTCGGTAGAACAACTCGGGCTCTTCCCCGGAGCGTCGCCCGATCGGATCCGCTTTGTGGAAACCCCCGAAGCTGTGGCGGAGTCAGCTGACTGGATTCAGACCTCGGCTCCAGAGAACGAAAAGATCAAGATTGGTTTGCTGACAAAGGTTGACGAGGCAGCTCCGGAGTCAACAGTGATCGCTTCATCATCGTCTGGGTTGCTTCCCACCCGCCTGCAGGCATCGCTTCGGCACCCAGAACGATTCGTGATCGGACACCCGTTCAATCCGGTGTACCTGCTGCCACTTGTCGAGATCGTTCCTGGCGAGCTGACTTCGCCCGAGACGGTCGAAGCAGCGCGCCAGCATTACGACGATCTGGTGATGCACCCATTGGTGGTGCGCAAGGAGATCGAGGGATACATATCCGATCGCCTGCAAGAAGCGTTGTGGCGCGAAGCTCTCCACATGGTGAACGAGGGTGTCGCGACCACTGAAGAGCTCGACGACGCGATTGCCTACGGGCCAGGGCTGCGGTGGGCTGGTATGGGGACCAATCTGACCTTCCACCTCGCAGGAGGGCAGGGCGGAATGCGGCACATGCTGGCGCAGTTCGGTCCGGCGCTGAAGTTGCCGTGGACCAAACTCGAGGCCCCTGAACTCAGCGAGCAGTTGATCGAGGACATGGCAACGGGATGCGAAGCCCAGGCCGACGGACGCTCCATCGACGAGCTCGAACGTCTTCGTGACGACTACGTCATCGCGGTGATGAAGTCTCTCGAACCGCTGGATCTCGGAGCCGGGCAGATCCAGGCTCGCCGTTGGGAGCGAATCAACGCCGCGAAGTAGGGTCGCCCGGTAATGGCGTCAAACAGCAAGATTCACCTGGCTCAGTTCCTCATTCACGGCCCGACTTACCACAGCCATGCCATGTGGCGTCACCCTCGGACGGAGTGGGGCCCCGACACGTGGGCTCGACCTGAGCTCTATCAACACATCGCAAAGGTCTGTGAGCGCGGGTTGTTCGACATGGTCTTCTTTGCGGACCTGAACTACATCTCCGACACCTACACCGGCACGCTCGACCCTGCGCTTCGCCACGCAGTCCAGGCTCCGGAGCACGACCCGATTCCGCTGCTGTCATTCATGGCCGCGGTGACCGAGAAGATCGGCTTGGCCGCAACGTTCTCGACGAGCCACCATCACCCGTTCTACGTGTCTCGGTTGTGGGCCAGCATCGATCATCTGACTCGGGGGAGAGCGGGCTGGAATGTCGTGACTTCGCTCAATCACAACCAGGCCGCGAACTATGGCCAGGAGCGCGAGGACTCCGATCTGCGCTACGAGAAAGCACACGAATTCATCGAGGTCTGCCAAGAGCTGTGGAACAGCTGGGATGAAGACGCGGTGGTCATGGACCAAGAAAGCGGTGTGTTCGTCGACCCAACCAAGGTCCACCGGATCGAATTCGAAGGGAACTTCTACAAGTCGCGTGGCCCGCTCAACGTGGTGCGCTCCCCGCAGAGTGGACCGGCCATTCTTCAGGCGGGGACCTCGCCGAAGGGCAAGGACTTTGCTGCATTGCACGCCGATGCGATCTTTGCCATCCAGCCGCTCGCTGCGGATGCCGCACAGCTCCGAACCGACATTCGGACCAGGGCGGCCGACTCTGGCCGAGATCCCGATCACTGCAAACTGCTCTTCGGAGCTCAACCGATCATCGGGGAAAGCGATTCTCACGCCGTCGAACTTCAGGAGGAACACAACTCGCTTGTGCCTCTCGAAGCTGGGCTCGCCATTCTCTCTGCCCACCTCGACTTCGACTTGTCCACGCTCGATCCCAATGAATTGATGGGCGACAGAACCGAACCCGAACTGCAGCGCATGCGGACTCGCTACTTCAACCCAGACGGTTCATCGATGACCGTTGCCGAAGTGGCACAGAAGCATGGACAAAGTGTCGGCATTCCGCAGTTCGTCGGCACCGCAACAACCGTGACGGATCAGATGGAAGCGTTCGTGGATGAAGCAGGCGGCGACGGGTTCATGCTCTCGCCGATCTCGTGCCCGGGGGCGATCGAGGACTTCGTTGAGTTGATCGTTCCTGAGCTGCAACGCCGAGGCCGCTACCGAACCGAATACACCGGTTCGACCCAGCGTGATCATCTCCGCCAAACGGACTGACGGCTGGATCTCAGGACTGCTCGGGTCTGACCGCAAGATAGTGATCGAGATCCGCTTCGATTCCGCGGAGGAGGTTCTTGATGCGCTCGTCGCCCTTCGAAAGGGCTTCGATCGATTCTGGCGTATAGAACGCACGTAGCTCGACGGGGTCGACCCACTGGTGGTTGGTGTGTTCGTGGCTGATCGCCACCTCGCCATCGACTGGTCCCCGGAACGACAGCTGGAGGAAGTCCTGCCCGTAGACGAACATCTGGTAGCACCCGACCATCTGCATGGGGCCGCCGAACTCCAGGCCAGTCTCCTCGCGCAGTTCGCGTGCCGCGGCGGTCCACGGATCTTCGCCGGGATCAACAATGCCGCCGGGCGGGAAGAACGCACCGGCCATCGCGGTGCCCTCGGCTCGTTCCAACAACAGGATCTGACCATCTGGACGCTCACCTTTACTAGTTAAGTGAAACAGTAAACTCCAGATGCTTTGCCGGGAGAGTTAGATGGTAGTAGTGCAATTGATCAATAGCGCTTACTGGAGGAGCGCGACAGTGGCTTTGGCCATACTTATGCCATG
>CALHCB010000214.1 GCA_937930695.1 uncultured Acidimicrobiales bacterium
GGGTCATACAGCTCCCCAGCTCGCACGGCGTCGATGTACTCGTCAGCGGTGATCGCGTCTTTGTGGTCTGCGTATCCGGGGAGCACACCGCCAGCAACGATTCCCTCGAGGTTGAGATCTCGGCAGACCTGCTTGCGGAGCTCATACAGCTCTCCGCCGATTCCTTTCCGCCGATATTGCGCATCGACGATGATGTCGGTGCCGTAGTACCAGGGCCCGTCTGGCTCGTGGCCCGACCCGGTGGGAGAGGCCTGCATGTAGTCGTGGAACTTGTGGTGGGGGCTCTCGAAGTCGAAGGTCAGCCGGACCCCGAGTCCAGCGGCCACAATGCGCGAGCGGTCATCGCCGTCGAACCCGACGAAGCAACCATCGCTGAAGTCCATCGCGAGCTGTCGGTAATCCTCTGCGTTGTAGAGGTCGTCGTGTTCAGCTGTGGGGAACGAAGCCCGCTCGAGTCGTTCGAGCCCCTGCGCGTGTTCTGGCGCAAGGAAGACATATTGGAGACCCGACCGAGCACCTGTCGACGCAACATCGCGTTGTGGAGCGGGGTCGTCCATCGGCTCCGTCTTGTCACTCACCGGCTGGCTCAGGAAAGGGGATGTGCTGGTAGTCGTTCTCAGCTGGTCGACCCCAGCAGGCCCAGAAGTCACCGGTGGACGGTCGCATCACGGCCGCTCCGCTCGACTCAATGTGGTAGGGCTCGACTGCCAGCTGGCAGATGGCGTCGGGTTCACGAGTGAGATCAAAGATTCGTTCCTCATCGACGAGATCTTCTGCCAGAAGGTCGTGGGCTTTGGAGAGGCGGGCGACTGAGCTCGCCATCAGTCCATGGTCTTTGTCGGCCTGCACTTCGGTTGTATCCGGATGCGTTGTGTGGTTGGTGTGGGCCAAAGGCTCGTCCATCATCGTGGTGACCGCCTGCACCGACGGCATGGCTTCCACGTTGTGGCCGGTGCCGTGCTTGTCGAAGATGAGGAAGTTGTGAGCCCCCGCAAGCTCGGCACCGAGCAGCACGTCGAGCGCTTCGTCGGCAGTCGCCGTCTTCAGCATTCCGCGAACGACTGAGGTCCAGTTCACGCCCGCCTGTCCGTCCATGCCAACCAAGTTGTTGATGCCGACGCACACGCCTTCGGAATTCATCCCGATCTGACCCAGACAGCCGGTTGTGGTGAACACAACCGCAGGCGGTGCGTCATCGGGGGACACCCGCAGCAACAGCACGTGATCGGTTGCGGTGTCGTGCATGTCCCACGTCTGACCAAAAAACCCGCCGTCGGCTGTCCGGTGATCCGGCACGATGACTGCGGTGCAATCGTCCTCGACGACGGTCAACGGCGGCAGGCCCCCAACAACAGCGCGTACGGTGTCGACGAAATCGGTGAAGCCGCCGACGATGATCGCTTCTCCCGGCGTGATGTTTGCTGCGTCGGCCAGCGCCAACATCTCGGTGTGGAGGTCGGCGTCGAACGATTCATGGGCGGGCAGCATCGAATCGGCGATGCCGAGCACCTCGCTTCGCATCAACGGACCACCGCTCCAAAGCCCGGACGCAACGAGGTCGACTCGGTCGCGGGTGTAGGCCCGAATTTCTTCGGCGTAGGCGAGACCATGGGCGGTGCCGATTTCGGACGGTGAACCTGCAACATCGAGGATGCGAATGGGTGGTCGGGGCATGAGGGATTCCCTTCGACGAGTTGGCGCAGTGTACTGATTTCGTTGTCATCGATCCAGGAGTCTTCGAGATCGGTGGAGAACACGCATCAGCTACATGAAATGCGATGGAAACACACATCTTGTCGAGATCGGAGAAGATAGGTTGACGAGATGGTTGGGTCTGCTGCTGAGTCCGTCGCGAAGGCCGTTCCTCGAGCCCTTTGGCTCGACCAGATGCCACCTATGGGGAGACGGTCGGGGCTCGGTAGCGATGTCGAGGTCGACATCGCAATCGTCGGTGGCGGATTCAGCGGATTGTGGACGGCGTATTACTTGTCTCTGATCGACCCGAGTCTTCGCATCCAGGTGATCGAGCGACACTTCTGTGGCTACGGGGCATCGGGACGTAACGGCGGTTGGGCTGTTGGCGAGTTGGCAGGATCGTTCGATACCTACGCAAAGCGGAGCTCGCCTTCAGAGGCGATGCGTCAGGCGCGGGCCGTGTTCGATTCGGTCGATGAGATCGGCCGGGTTGTTCGCCGTGAGGACATCGAGTGCGCCTACGCCAAGGGCGGATGGATTCGTGCGGCGAGAAACACACCCCAAGCCAGACGACAGGCAGAAGAAGTCGAACACGAGCTTGCACGAGGGTTCACCGAAGACGAAATCCGATTGTTGGAGCCTGATGAGGCTCGCCAACACATGGGAGCGACCCGCGTTGCAAGCGGCATTTTCTTCAGCGCCTGCGCCGCGGTGGACCCCGCTCGGCTCGTTCGCGGACTCGCCGACGTTGTCGAGCGGGCGGGAGTCAAGATTGCGGAGGGCACGACGGTCACCTCGATCGACGACAAACGAGTGGTCACGACCTCCGGAACCGTCAAGGCCGATGTCGTCATTCGAGCGACGGAGGGCTACACCCGCGACATCGAGGGCGCTCGGCGCGACTTGCTTCCGGTCTATTCCTTGATGGTGGCGACCGAACCGCTGCCGGAATCGGTGTTCGATGAGATCGGACTGGGTGGTCGCCCAACATTCTCCGACGATCGCTTCATGGTGATCTACGGCCAACGGACCGAAGACAATCGACTGGCGTTCGGAGGTCGGGGGGTTCCCTATCTCTTCGGTTCGAAGATCTCGAGTTCTGCAGAGCTCCATCTGCCGTCGCACGAGTTGCTCCGATCGACGCTTGTCGATCTCTTCCCACAGCTTGGCGACACCGAGATCACTCACCGTTGGGGCGGCGTGCTCGGCATACCCCGGGACTGGGTCCCTGGCCTTCGATTCGATCGTGGGACGGGTCAGGGCGTCCTCGGTGGCTATGTAGGTGAGGGAGTCGCGGCATCGAACCTCGCCGGTCGAACGATGGCTGAACTGATTGTCGGCTCAGAGACTGATCGCACATCGCTTCCATGGGTCGGGGTGCAGTCGCGCCGCTGGGAACCCGAGCCGTTTCGATGGATCGGTGTCCGGAGCAGCAGACGCATTCTCGCTGCAGCCGATACGCGTGAGGATGAGACGGACCGCGAGGCAAACGTTGCGTTCAAAGTTTCGCGCCTGTTGCGCGGCGCGTAACGACCTGATTCGTCGATGCATCAGCTGGTTGAAGCGACCGGCTTCTGGCAGGATCCGCTGATGGCTGACAATCTCTCTGACGCGGTTCTCTATGAGTCACTCGATGGAGTTGCCACGGTCACGTTGAATCGACCGGGCTCCTTGAACTCCATGAACGACGACTTGATGATCGCTCTAGGACAGGCTCTGGAGCGGGTGGCCGATGATTCCGATGTCCGAGCGATGGTGCTCACCGGGGCCGGGCGAGGGTTCTGCTCTGGCGCCGATCTGAGTTCTGTCGGTGCGGGCAATGGTGGCTCACTCTCTTCGGCGGATTCAGATCAAGCAGGCGAGAAGGCAGCCGAAGGGATGGACAATGTGTTCCATCCGGCGATCCGCCTGCTGGCTGACTTGCCCGTGCCGACTATTGCCAGAGTCAATGGTGTGGCTGCTGGTGGAGGCCTTGGCCTCGCCCTCGGGTGTGACATCGCCATTGCGGCGCAGTCGGCTCGATTCGTCTGCACATTTGGACCACGGCTCGGGATCGTTCCCGACCTCGGGACAACCTTTCATCTCGTCCAGCGTGTTGGTCAGGCACGGGCTCGCGGCATCGCCATGCTCGGCGAACCGATTTCGGCTGCGCAAGCCGTTGAGTGGGGGATGATCTGGTCTGCGGTTGATGACGATCAGCTTGACATCGCCGTTGGCGACGTGGCCGCACAGTTCGCCCGGAGCAGCCCAAATGCGATGGTGCGGATCCGGCGTGCGCTTGGGGCAGCGACAAACAACCTGCTGAGCGATCAACTGGATGTCGAAAGGGACAACCAGCGAGTGTTGATCCCGATGAACATGCTCGAAGGAGCCGCTGCGTTCCGCGACAAGCGTGATCCCGTGTTCCCCAACGTTCGCTTCAGCTGAACATGGTGTCGTCGATCTGAGCGGGCGGATCTGTCAGGAGTCGATGGGCAACGTTGAGGACGGTCCGTGCCGCCAAGAGGTGTTCGGACGGTGGGAGATCTTCGATGTCGGAGACCTTGGCGAACCCCACGATCCGACGAACCGACTCACATCCGGCGAAGCCGATGGCATCTGATTGAATCCGGGCCAACCACACGTCGCGATAGCCGTCGTCGACGAGCGGATCGATTCGTTCGGGCCACAACTTCGTGAACTCCTGGGCAAACGCAAGCCACATACGGGCCGGAAACTCGACGAGCCATGAGGCTTGCTCTTCGCGTCCCAACGCGACTGCCCGCGCATGGGCGAAGTTGATGTTTCCGATCAACATGCCGAGATCGAAACCAATCGGGCCGTACGCACTGAATTCGGCATCGATTGCCTTGAGTTCAGGACTTGGTCCTTCGCCGATCATGAACGATCCCGTGTGGAAGTCCCCGTGAACCAACGCTTCGCAACGGGTCATGTACTCGGTCTTGAGGCGAGTGACTTCCGCCGTCAACCGTCGGTCAGATGTCAGCGTGACGACGAAATCGCGGAGTTCGGAAGAGAACTCGTTGTGCTCGTGGTCGGTCAGCGGTTCGGTGAAGACGAGGTCCTCGGTGATCCGACACATGTGAGGGTTGGTCGAGTCTGCGATGGCGAGTCGGAAGTCCTCGTTGCTTCGGCCAAGCACGCTGGTGGCGAACGCCGTTCGGGCCACATGAGCGCCAACGATGTCCGCTGCTCCACTGTTGATTTGGCCATCGTTGAGTGCTGTGCGCCAAACGGTGAGGTGGGACAAGTCTTCCATGGCCAGCACATGTTGACTCCGGTCATATCCATAGAAGATTGGAGCGGTTTGTGGAGAGGCGTCCGCCGCGACTCGCAGACCGATGGCCTCATAGGTCGAACGGTCGGCAGTGAGCGGCCAGTCCGGGCCGACGATTCGCACATACGGCAGCGACTGTTTCAGCACAAGGGATCGACCTTGAGCGTCCGTACACACGAACACGAGGTTGAGGTTGCCGTCGCCGATTTCGGACGAGGTTGTCGTGGCTGGATCGATCAGTCGACAGAGCCCAGGTTGGTTGCCGATGTAGGTCGCCGCTGAGGCTTCGGTGAGGAGTTCGTAGTTGTCGGTCATCGTGGGCGTCGCTCCTTGCGGGCGTGGCGAATTGTCACGCCGAGAATATGTCGGGCGGCCAGAATCGATCCTTTGACGGTGCCGCTGACTTTCGATGTTCCTGATCGCCGAGGGTCCCAGCTCACCGGGACCTCCAAGATTTTGACGTCGCGATGCGCACACTTCACCGTCATCTCAGTCGGCCAGCCGAATGTCATCTCTTCCATTCCGAGTGTGGTGAAGACATCAACTCGAATGCTTCGATAAGGGCCGAGGTCTGTGAGGGTCAGTCCATAGAGGCGATTCATCAGCTTTGCGGACATCCAGTTGCCGAATCGCTGATGCGGCGCCATGGCACCTCGGGAGATCGTGCCCAGCACGCGGGACCCGAGCACAAGTCCGGCAGTGTCGTTCACGATGGGATCGACGAGTGAGGACATCTCGCTCGGCCGCGAGCTGTGGTCGGCATCGATATAGACAATGATTTCCGCACCAAGCTCGATCGCGGCGAGGCTGCCAGCCATGCATGCATGCCCGTAGCCGCGGCGGGGTTCGTGCGCGACAACGGCTCCAGCGGACTCCGCTCGAGCAGCGGTGTCATCGGCCGAACCGTTGTCCACCACGATCACCGTGTGGACGCGGCCCTCAGTCTGTTCGCCGAGCAAGTCGTGCACGACTCCCGCGATGTTGTCTTCCTCGTCGAGTGCCGGAATGACCACGATCGTCTTCACGATGTCGTACCCGCAGGATCTACGGACGAAAGGAACTCACGAGTCCACCGACCGCAGGGCATTCCGGATGCGATGTCGTTCAGCAGCCGATCGAGGTCCGTTGGTGTGTCCACGTCATACCAGTGGCTGAGAAGGGATGTTTCGAGGCCGTCGCGTTCGGCAATGGCCAGCGTGTCAGCGAGCACGTTCGGAGTCGACATTGTGACCTCGACAACGGTGGCTGGAAGCGGCTTCTTCCATCCGATGAGGTAGTAGCCGCCGTCTGTTGCAGGGCCGAGCACGAGGTCGGTTCTCTCCCTTCCGAGCTTGGCAAAGGCCTCGACCACAAGTGATCGCGGGAGCGTTGGACTATCTGAATTGATCGCGATGACCTGGTCATAGCCACGGGCAAGTCCGGTGGTGAGGACATGAGCCAGTCGGTCGCCAAGAGCGACGCCGTGTTGGGCCAAGGTCGCCCTGCCAACGAGTAGCTCGCTGAAGATCGCTTGGGAGTCGGAAGGAGATATCGCGACAATGACGTCGGTGTCCTCGAGCGTCTCAACCAGTTCGACCGAGTCGCGGATGAAGCAGGCAGACAACTCGGCCGCCTGCTCGGCGGTGAGCCGGGGCATGAGACGCGTCTTGGATCGACCGGCAATGGGAGCCTTCGCCATGACGAGAACGGCGCGCATCATCGGACCAGCAGCTCGGCGCGTTCTGCGGCGACCGCACCCGCTCGGCTCTCCCGGCTGCGGAAGACCGAGATCGTCTGGCCAATGGTGATCACGGCGACTGCAGTCAGGCCAAGTCCGAACGTCGTGGCATAGACGGCGACGCCCCAGTTCTGGCGAGTGATTGCCATCCACGCGCCGAAGAAGCAGTACATACCGAGCGCCAGCTCGGCATAGACGATTCGATCGAGTGAGAGCTGATACCGCTTGTGCGTCCACGACCTGCCGACGGGTTCGGATTCGAGCAGGCCGAACTTCGCGGTTCGTTCGAACTCCGGGTTGGGGGTCGTGAAGATCTGAATGGCGGCCCGAAGTGTGTTGAGCATGAAGCCTGCCCCGATGATGGTGACAGCCAGAATGCGCGGGAGACGTCGCCACCATTTCGGATCGAGTTGATATTGGCCGGTTGCGAAGAAGATGCCGGGAGCCAGCGAAGACAACGCGAAAATGTATCCGATGCCATAGAGAGTGCTGAATCCAGAAAATCGTTCGCCCGCGAGCACGACAAGGGGATAGATCAACGCCAGCACGAACAACATCAGATGGATTGAATACGCGGTGAGGTGCGCGGTCGCCTGGAACTTCGTGGCCGCTGAAACATCAGCGGTCCAGACCCTGGGGAGGAGCTTGCGGGCGCACTCGAATGAACCCCTGGCCCATCGATGCTGTTGTCGACGGAAGCTGGACATCTGGGCGGGGAGCTCGCCGGGCACCTCGATGTCCGCTCGATAGTGGCCGCGCCACGAGCGAAGGTGTGCTCGATAGGAGAGGTCGAGGTCTTCGGTGAGCGTGTCGGCGGTCCACCCGCCTGCATCTTCGATGGTCTCGGCTCGCCAGATTCCGGCCGTGCCGTTGAAGTTGAACCAATACCCCCGCAGTCCACGAGCAGCCTGTTCGACCAGAAAGTGTCCGTCGATCGCCAGCGATTGGAGCCGGGTCATCCATGAGTAGTCCTTGTTGAGATGTCCCCAACGGCACTGCACGAACCCGATCTGTGGATCGTCGAAGTGATGGATGGTGTCGACGAGAAGATTTGGCGGCGGAACGAAGTCGGCATCGAAAATCGCGATGAACTGGCCGGTTGCGGTTTGCATGCCCTGCCGGAGGGCGCCTGCTTTGTATCCCGTGCGATCAGATCGCGTCACATGGACGATGTTCATGCCCTGCTCTGCAAGGTCGGCAACCACACTGGTGACCAGTTTCGCTGTTTCGTCATCGCTGTCGTCAAGTACCTGAATCTGCAACCGGTCAGTTGGATAGTCGAACGCGGCGACAGCTCGAATGGCGCGCTCGGCGACATACAGCTCGTTGTAGATCGGAAGTTGCACCGTGACGAGGGGTAGATCGGACGTCCGATGCGTTGGGTCGACGAGGTCGATTGATGGCTTCTTGCCGCGGACGAGCACGAGGATTGACAGAAGCGACAAGTTTGTGCCCAGCACGAACAGCAGCCCGGACACGATCAGGTACATCGCTCCCGCCGCTATCAGAATGCTGTCAGTTATCACTGTGGTCCCGTTGTGACGGTGTCGTTGTCACTGTGTCTGCCTTGTCACCGAAGACGCCACCCGCTCGTCACCAAAGCAGGCCACGGGCTGACTCGCCCCTGGTTGCAACGAGGGCTTGATCGAGGCCGAGCTTTCGGCCGCCGTACCCGAGGAAGACGGTGAGTGAGGCCATGAAGAGCAACACGTAGGTCCAGATCCACTCTGCGCCGCCGAAGTACGAGACCAAGAGCACGAAGAAGAACAACATGGCGCCAAGACTGGCCAAGCGAGTGAAACCCCCGACCAGAAGTGCGATGGCGATGGCACCTTCGAAGATGAGCTGTCCGACCGCCACAACGCCGGAAAGCGGTACCACCGTGGCGTCGAGGAAGGAGTCGACGAAGCTGAGCGAACTTCCGTTTCCTCCGTCGGCCTCGGGAGTGAACAGCCAACCGAGGAACCCTTCGATTCCGTCGGCGGTGTAGAAGTCGTCGCCGATGTTGCCCCACCAGGTCACGAGAATGATGACTCCCAGGGTGATACGCAGAAGTGCGACGGCGACAGAACCACGCGAATCGGTGCGTCCTCTGGAATCGAACTGATCTGAATGAAGCGACATGGAATTCCTCCGTTGGGACGACGACTAGGTCAACAAAGCGATTGGCAGCGGGAGCGATCGGTCGGTCAGGCGAGCGTCGAGGCCCCAGGTGCGACCGGCCCTGGTGATGAAGAAGAGACCGTGCCACATGGCAAGCATCGCGTAGGACCAGGGCCACTCGCCGGGGACCTCGATGAGGCCGATGCCCAGGTTGAGCGAGAGGAGCAATCCGATGAGGGCCCCGCCTCGGGTGAGTGTGCCGGTGAGCAACGAGAGCCCAACGAGCAGCTCGGTGCAAAACAGCACCCAGGCGAAGAAGGTGAAGTTGGGGAGCACAACAGATTCGATCAGATCCCCATAGAACCCGAACCCAGCATGCTCAACTTCGAGTTCGAGCCACGATCGCAGCCCGCGTTCTGATCCGCCGTCGAAGTTCGGTGGCATCTTCCATCGCAACGAGAACAGCCACAGAACTCCGATCAGCATTCGTGCGCCGGCAATGGGCCAGAGAGGAACGGAACCCTCGTGCTCGCGTGTCGACGTCACGATGGACCTGCGAAGTATCGGGCGACCTCAGCATCGATGGGGTGCTCGCGAAGTTCTTCGGGAGTGTCGAGTTGACGGATCCTGCCACCGATCATGACGGCAACTCGGTCGGCCAAGGCCCCTGCTTCGCGTTGGTCGTGGGTGACAAGGACGGTCGTGATTTTGGTCTGCGCCAGGAGTTCGGAAATGGTTGCTTGGAGCTCCAATCGCAGATCTTGATCCAGACTGCTCAGCGGCTCGTCGAGCAACAGAAGCTGCGGGCGAACGACGAGGGCACGTGCCAGAGCGACGCGTTGTTGTTGTCCTCCCGAAAGCTCGTTCGGCCAGCGATCTTCCAAACCAGAGAGGTGCACGGCATCAAGTGCTTCGGCGACACGATCAGCCCTCTCAGGCTTCGAGATCTTTCGAATCGCGAGTCCATAGCCGACATTCTCCGCGACCGTACGAAACGGGAAGAGCGCATGTTGTTGGGCAACCAGCACCGCTTCTCGCTTCTCCGGAGGAGTTTTGAGAACCGACTTGCCGTTGATGATGATGTCCCCGCCGGTCGGAGCAAGGAGACCGGCGATCAATCGCAGTGTTGTCGTCTTGCCGCATCCGGATGGCCCGAGTAGCGCCAAGATCTCGCCGTCGTCGATCGCAAAGGTCACATCGTCGAGGGCAACGCTTGGAAGCGAGCCGGTCGAGGATGGGTAGACCATGTTGAGATGGGCAACAGCGAGGCGAGTCATGAGCGGGTTCGGCCGAGCCCTAGGACCAGATCTCCATGGAGCCGCCAAGGGGCAGATCGATGATCTTGTCAGGTCCTTCGAACCATCGCTCATACAGAGATGCGAATTCGCCGCTCGTCCACACACCCTGGAGTGCGATGTTGACTTGATCCCGCCAATCTGAATCATTCTCCGGAACACCGATGCCGAACTGCACGGGATTGTGTCCGCCAGGGAGAAGCGTCAGTTCGGGATCCCCGGCCGCAAGCGCGAGCAGCGTGATGTTGTCTTCGGTGTATCCCTCAACCGCTCCGTCTCGGAGCGCTTGCATCGCTGCGAGTTTGTCGTCGAACTCGACGAACTCAGGAGTGGGACCGCCGCGTTCGGCGACATAGGAACCCCAGCTGTCAATGGTTGAGCTGCCAGCGTTTGCGGCGACGGTTTGCCCGAAGAGATCATCGATCGATGCATAGCTGTCGGTGCGAACGAGAAACGATTGGTTGTCCCAGAAGTACGTGATGCTGAAGTCAATTGCTTCTTCACGCGACAGCGTGTGGTTCATGCTGGCAACCGACATGTCGACCTGGCCTTCTTGGAGAAAGCTGATCCGGGTTGTTCCGTCGACGGGCACGAGTTCCAGCTCGTAACCAAGTTGTTCGGCCATTGCTTCGGCCAGATCAATG